>NZ_JAOCFV010000002.1:0-217833 GCF_029842145.1 Stenotrophomonas sp. GD03794 | reverse complement strand
CGCACCTGCGTTACAGTCGAGCACGCTCGACATTGCGAACACGACTGCATGGACGATATCCACCCGATCGCGCCGGACAAGCGCGCCGCCATCCTTTCCACCCTCGCCGCGATCGAACAGCGCCACGATGTGCGTGTGCTGCTGGCCTGCGAATCGGGCAGCCGCGGCTGGGGCTTCTCCTCGCCGGACAGTGACTACGACGCGCGCTTCATCTACGTGCATCGCCAGCCGTGGTACCTCAGCGTCAACGAGAGCACCGGTCCCGGCGAAGCGCAGCGTGATGTGATCGAGCTGCCGATCGATCAGGAGCTCGACGTCAGTGGCTGGGACCTGCGCAAGGCACTGCGGCTGGTCTCCAAGTCCAATCCAACGCTGATCGAGTGGCTGCGTTCGCCGATCGTGTACCAGCAGGATGACGCTGCGGTGGCGCAGCTGTGGGAGGCAGCGAAGGGGTTCTATTCGCCGCTGGGCAGCTGGTGGCACTACATGAGCATGGCGAAGACCACGTACAGCCGCCATCTGGGCGAGCCCACCGTCAGTACCAAGAAGTACCTGTATGTGCTGCGTGCCCTGCTTGCCTGCCAGTGGATCGAAAGCGAATCCACGCCGCCGCCGATGGCCTTCGAGGACCTGCTGGACCGACTGCTGCCTGACGGTCCCGTGCGCAACGCCATCGACGCCCTGCTGGTGGTCAAGCGAGCCAGCGCCGAAGTCACCGCCCGTCCGCGCGTCGTCATCATCAGCGACTACATCGACCATGCAATGGCCGTGCGCACCGCGCAGGTCCCGCAGCTGGCGGCCGGACAGGGCGACAACGGCTGGCTGGACGCACTGTTCCGGAAGATGCTGGCCGAACTCGCGCCTGCATAGGCGACCGCGCCGGCTTCTGGTAGTGCCGGCCGCTGGCCGGCAACCACGGAAATCCAGGTGCGCCCATGAGGTTGCCGGCCAGCGGCCGGCACTACCCCGCGGCAGGCACGCGGCGTGCGGACCACGCGGGTATCATCGCAGTGAACGCCCTGATTTCCGGAGACACCGATGAACCCGCTGCGCCCCTTCCGCGACAAGATGCCCGTCCTCGGCGAGCGCGTGTACATCGATCCGGCCTGCACCCTCATCGGCGACGTGGAAGTGGCCGATGACGTGTCGGTGTGGCCGGGCACGATCATCCGCGGTGACGTCAACTACGTGCGCATCGGTGCGCGCACCAATGTGCAGGACGGCACGATCATCCACGTCAGCCACCACAGCCCGTACAACAAGGCCGGCTACCCGACCCTGATCGGCGAGGGCGTGACGGTCGGCCATGGCTGCATCATCCACGCCTGCACCATTGGTGATTACAGCCTGATCGGCATGGGCGCCTGCATCCTCGATGGCGCCCGCGTGGAGCGCCATGGCTTCGTCGGTGCCGGTGCGGTGGTCGGCCCGGGCAAGGTGGTGGGCGAAGGCGAGCTCTGGGTCGGCAACCCGGCCCGCCCGGCCCGCACGCTGAGCGACAGGGAAATCGAGTCGCTGCACTACTCGGCCGACCACTACATGCGGCTGAAGGATGAATACCTGGGCTGAGCAGCCAACGCCGCCATGCGGCTCTGCTAAAGTCTGGGCCCGACCAGGACCTGTCGAGACCCCCATGCCTGTGGACGCCTGCCGGAGAGGACTCCGGCGCCCACAACGAAGGCCATCGCACTGATGGCCGCACCGATGCTCGATACCTACCGCGAGGTGGTGACGCCGGAGGGTGTGCTGCTGCAGTTGCCGGCAGCCGGCCCGCTGCCGCGGGCGATGGCCTGGCTGATCGACCTGGGCGTACGCATCGCGGTGCTGGTACTGATGTCGATTCCGCTGGCGCTGCTGGACAAGTTCGGCTCCGGCCTCTACCTGGTGCTGATGTTCCTGGTCTACTGGGCCTACCCGATCGTCTGCGAGGCACTGTGGGGCCGTACCCTTGGCAAGCGCGCACTGGGCCTGCGGGTGCTGTCGCGCGATGGCGCACCGGTGGGCTGGATGGCGTCGATCACCCGCAATCTGCTGCGTACCGTGGACATGCTGCCGTTCGGCTATGCATTTGGCCTGATCAGCAGCCTGTTCGACCCGCATGGCCGGCGCCTGGGTGACCTGGTGGCCGGCACCGTGGTGGTGCACGCGCCTGCGCTGTACCTGCCGCCGCCACCCACCATCGACAGCGTACTGGCCCCGCCACAGCCGCTGCGCCCGGAAGAACAGGCCGCACTGATGGCCTTTGCCGAGCGTGCGCCACGGCTTTCGGCGGCACGCCAGCAGGAGCTGGCCGGCATTGCCGAGCCCCTGACCGGTACCCACGGCCAGGTCGCCGTGCTGCGCCTGTACGCCATGGCCAACTGGCTGCTGGGGCGGCGATGAAGCAGGAACAGTTCGTCGCCCGCTATCAACAGGAGTGGCAGGACCTGGAGCAGTGGCTGCTGCTGCGCGCCGGTGCCTCGCGTCGCACGCGCCGCAAGGCCAGGGGCCTGGCACTGGACGACACTGCCTTCCCGCAGCGCTACCGGCGCCTGTGCCAGCAGCTGGCGCTGGCCCGCGAGCGCGGCTACAGCCCACAGCTGGTGCAGCGCCTGCAGCAGCTGATGCAGCAGGGCCACAGCGTGCTGTACCGCACGCGGCCGACGCGCTGGCGCGCGGCACTGGAGTTCCTGGTGGCCGACTTTCCGCTGCTGGTCCGCAGCCAGGCACGCAGCATGTGGGTGGCACTGGCGATGTTCGCGTTGCCGGCGGTGGCCTGTTTCGTGCTGGCGCAGGCCTATCCGGACCTGATCCACATGCTGATGGACAACCGCCAGATTGCCGAGATGGAGCGCATGTACGACCCCGCGGCCGAACGCCTGGGCCGCGACAGCGGCACCGACTGGATGATGTTCGGCCACTACGTCATGAACAACATCAGCATCGCCCTGCGCACCTTCGCCAGCGGCCTGCTGGCGGGGCTGGGCACGCTGCTGGTACTGCTGTTCAACGGCGTGACCATCGGTGCGGTGGCCGGCCACCTGCAGCACATCGGCCACGGCGGCCCGTTCTGGCGCTTCGTGGTCGGCCATGGTGCCTTCGAGCTGACCGCGATCGTGATCGCCGGCGGCGCCGGGCTGCAGTTGGGCATGAAGCTGCTGGCACCGGGCCGGCGCAGCCGCCTGGATGCACTGGTCGATGGCGGCCGCATCGGCGCACGGCTGTGCCTCGGCGTCGCCTTCATGCTGCTGGTCGCGGCCTTCATCGAGGCCTTCTGGTCATCGATCGCCGAAGTACCCGCATGGGGCAAGTTCAGCGTGGCCGGCGTGCTGTGGGCCGGCGTGCTGTTGTGGCTGTGGCGCGGCGGACGTGGAGGCGGCGATGCGCATTGACCGCCTGGACGTGGTGCTGCGCGCGCGCAGCGGCTGGGAAGCCATGGAGCTGGGCAGCGCCCTCGCCCGCCGCCACGCACGTGCGGTCTGGGGCAGCTGGCTGCTGGCCAGCGCCCCGCTGTTCGTGATCTTCAACGCACTGGGCTGGTGGCTGGATGCGTTCGGCTGGGCCTGGCTGGCGATGTGGTGGTGCAAACCACTGTTCGAACGAGCGCCGCTGTACGTGCTGTCGCGCGGCATCTTCGGCGAGCCGGTCGGCACGCTGGCGGCGCTGCGCGCACAGGGTGCGTGGGGCAACAGCGGCTTCTGGGGCTACCTGGGCTGGCGCCGCTTCAGCGTGCTGCGCAGCCTGTGCCTGCCGGTGAACCTGCTGGAAGGCAACACGCCGGGCCAACGCGGTCCACGCCGTCGGGCGGTGGCAGCTGGCGCAGCGGGCGCGGCACTGGTGCTCACCGTGACCTGCATGGCGTTCGAAGCGGTGCTCGTGTCCGGCGCGATCGGCGCGGTGTTCATGTTCATGCCGCTGGAGCTGATGTCCGAATCGTGGCGCACCGCATGGGACATGATTGGCCAGGACACGCCCGCATGGGCGCGGCTGGGCTTCAACCTGGCATGCTGGCTGGCGTCGGTGCTGATCGGGCCCTTCTACGTTGGTGCCGGCTTCGGCCTGTATCTGAACCGGCGTACGCAGATGGAAGCCTGGGACGTGGAAATCGCCCTGCGGCGCCTGCGCGACCGCCTGCTGCCGGCGGCATCGACGCTGGCGCTGCTGCTGTGCCTGGCACTGCCGCTGCTCTCCACACCGGTGCATGCGCAGGACGCGGACACCGGGCCCGAACGTGCCATGGGCAAGCCCAACGACCGTGGCATCGACGCCGAGGAAGGCGACGAAGGACCGACCATCGACCCGGCCAACACGCCGGCAATGATCTTCGGCGGTACGCCGGTGGACACCGCCGGTTTCCGTCAGGCGGTGAACCGCGCCTATGAGGACCCGCTGCAGCGCCCGACCCGCGAGGTCACCCGCTGGAAGCCGATCGAGCAGGCCGAGGAAAAAAAGAAGGAAGACAAGCAGCTGCAGCGTGACGCCAACAGCAAAGGTGAACGCAAAGCGCGCAAGGACGGCATCGCCTGGCTGGCACGGCTGGCCGAATGGGGCCTGTGGGGCCTGCTCGGCATCCTGCTGCTGGTGCTGCTGCTGACCGCGCGGCTGTGGCTGCCGTGGCTGCGTGGCAGTGGCCGCCGCAAGGCCGACGCTGCACCGAAGGTGCTGGAGGAGCAGGTGGAGTTGCCGGTGGTGCTGCCGCCGGACGTGGCCACCCAGGCTGGCCTGCTGTGGGACCAGGGCCGGCCGCGGCAGGCGCTGGCCCTGCTGTACCGCGCCAGTGTGCGCACGGTGGGCGAGCGCAGCGGTATCGCGCTTCCACCCGGTGCCACCGAAGCGCAATGCCTGCGCGCATCGCGGCGCATGCCCCAGGCCAGCGACCGTGACCTGTTCGCGCGCATCGTGCGCATGTGGCAGTACGCCGCCTACGGTGGCCGCCTGCCCAGCCGCGCCGATTTCGATGCATTGGCCGATACCCTGCGCCAGCAGTACGGGTGGCAGGCATGAGTCCGCGCCTGTTCTGGTCGTTGCTGCTGGGGGTGCTGGTGCTGCTCGGTGTGCCGCTGACCATCCTCTACCTGCGCACGCACGAGCGGGTGACCGAGACGATCCGGCTGCCGCCACAGGGCGAGGCCGCTTACAACCCGCTGTACGTACTCGGCCAGGCCCTGCGCGCCGATGGCATCGACGTGCATTCGCGACCGCGGCTGGAGTTGCAGCAGATGACGCTGGGGCGCCACGACACGGTGGTGCTGCTGCAGGACAGCAGCGAACTGCCGGCGCCGGCGGTGAAACAGCTGCTGGACTGGGTCGACCAGGGCGGCCACTTGCTGGTGCGTACACCGCCACCGGCCGAGGACGATGCCAGCAGCACGCAGGGTCCCCTGCTGGACCAGTTGGGCGTGGACAGCCTGTTCCAGCGCAGCGACTGCCAGGCCTTCCATGTCGACGACGATCCGGGCCACGTCGAATTCTGTGGTGGCCGCCGCTTCACCCTGGGGTTTGCGGCCAGTGCGCAGGCCGAACGCCGCTGGGGCACTGATCGCGACCTGGTGTTCGCGCGCCTGCGCCACGGCCAGGGCAGAGTGAGCGTGCTGGCCGACATGGAGTTCATGCGCAGCGAAGTGGACTCACCGGCAGCGCGCCTGGCCTCTGCCGCAGGCAAGGCCAGCGACGGCCTGCACGATCCTGCCCATCGCGACCTGACCCGCTACCTGCTCGATCCGAACTACGGCAAGGGTGCGGTCTGGCTGGTCTATGCCAGCCGCCCGCCGTCGCTGTGGTCGCGCATGTTCTATCAGGGCTGGCCGCTGTGGTCACCGTTGCTGCTGGCCCTGCTGGGTTGGCTGTGGGGCCGCTCGCAGCGCTTCGGCAGCCTGCTGCCGTCACCGGTGCTGGAACGCCGTTCGCTGCTGGAGCACGTGCGCGCCAGTGGCGAACTGCTGCTGCGCTTCGGTCACGGCATACGCCTGTACGAGGCCGTGCTCGCCCTGTTCCTGCACCGCCTGCGCCTGCGCGCACCGATTGCCGCCGCACTGGATGGTGCGCCGCGCGATCAGGCCATCGCCGAGCTGCTGAAGTGGCCGCAGGGCCGCGTCGCCAGCGCGCTCACGCCCCCACCGCCGCACGATTCCTCCGCCCTGCGCGAGCGCATCCGCTTGCTGCTCCAGATGAGATCCCTGCTATGACTGAAGTCCCCGAGCTGCCGGCGGCCGCCAACGCCCGCCTGATCGAACGCGTCGATGCCATCCGCGATGCCGTCGGCCACGCCTTCATCGGCCAGGCCGATGTGCTGGACCAGATCCTGGTGGCCCTGCTCGCCGGTGGTCACGTGCTGATCGAGGGCGTGCCCGGGCTGGGCAAGACCCTGCTGGTGCGCGCACTGGCACAGGCCCTGGAACTGGATTACGGCCGCGTACAGTTCACCCCCGACCTGATGCCCAGCGACGTCAGTGGCCACGCGGTGTACGACCCGAAGAGCGAGAGCTTCAAGATCCGTCGCGGCCCGGTGTTCACCAACCTGCTGCTGGCCGACGAGATCAACCGCGCACCGGCCAAGACCCAGTCGGCGCTGCTGGAAGTGATGCAGGAAGGCCAGGTGACCATCGAAGGCAAGGCCTTCACCCTGGCGCCGCCGTTCATGGCGCTGGCCACGCAGAACCCGCTGGAGCAGGAAGGCACCTACCCGCTGCCGGAAGCACAGCTGGACCGCTTCCTGCTGAAGGTGCTGATCGACTACCCGCAGCTGGAGGACGAGAAGCGCATGGTGACCGCAATCACCAGCGGCCGCGCCGCCAGCGATTTCGACCTCAGCCAGGTGCCGCGTGTGCTCGGCGCCGGCGAGCTGCTGGAACTGCAGCGCGCCACTGCGGCGATCACGGTCGATGACGAAGTCATCGATTACGCGGTACGCATCGTCGCGGCGACCCGGCAGTGGCCGGGTATCGCGGTCGGCGCTGGCCCGCGTGGCAGCATCGCGCTGGTGCGTGCCTCGCGTGCACAGGCGGTGCTGGCCGGTCGTGATTTCGTCACCCCGGATGATGTGCGCGACATCGCACGCCCGGCGCTGCGCCACCGCATCGCGCTGGCACCGGAACTGCAGATTGAAGGCCAGGACGCCGACGACGTGCTGGGCGCGCTGCTGGCCAAGGTGGAAGCGCCGCGCCGATGAGGCCGGCCCCGCTGCTGCTGGCGCTGCTGCTGGCCTGGGCTGTCCTGGGCGGCCTGGTGCTGGGCGGGTTGCTGCCGCGCTGGAGCTGGGCGCTGGCGGCGCTGGCGATTGCCGTGCCGGCGCTGGTGGATCTATGGCGCCAGTGGCGGCGTCCGTCGCCGCAGGTGCAGCGCGAACTGCCCGAAGCGCTGGCACTGGGCGTGCGCCGCGAGGCTGCACTGCGGCTGCAGGCGGACGCACCGATGACGGTGCAGGTGTTCGATCTGGTCCCCGGCGGCTGGCCGCTGGAGTCACTGCCGCAGCGCGTGCACCTGCAGGCCGGCAGTGCCTCCACCCTGCACTATCATCTGCAGCCGCTGCAGCGTGGGCATTTCCGCTTCGAAGGCGTGCACCTGCGCATGCGTTCACCGTGGCGCCTGTGGTGGCAGCAACGCACGCTGCCGCCAGCACTGGACGTGCGGGTCTATCCGAACTTCGTACCGCTCACCCGCTTCGCCCTGTTCAGTGCCGACCAGGCCTCGCGGCTGGTCGGCGCACATGTGAAGCGTCGCCGTGGTGAAGGCACCGACTTCCATCAGATGCGCGAGTACCGCATCGGCGACAGCCTGCGCCAGCTCGACTGGAAGGCCACCGCGCGTGCGCGCAAGCTGATCTCGCGCGAGTACCAGGACGAGAAGAACCAGCAGCTGCTGCTGATGCTCGACAGTGGCCGCCGCATGCTGGCCAGCGAAGGCGGGCTCTCGCACTTCGATCATGCATTGAACGCCTCGCTGGTGGTGGCCTACCTGGCGCTGCGCCAGGGCGATGCCGCCGGCCTGTTCGCCACCGGTGGCGAGCGCCGCTGGGTGGCACCGCAGCGCGGGATGGGCACCGTCGAGCACCTGCTGCGCGCCAGCTATGATCTGCAGCCGCGCGCGGTGGCCACCGACTATCTGGCCGCCGCTACCGAAGTGTCGCTGCGCCAGCGCCGGCGCGCGCTGGTGATGCTGGTCAGCAACGTGCGCGACGAAGACATCGAAGACCTGCTGGCGGCGGTGCGCCTGCTGCAGCAGCGCCATCTGGTATGCGTGGCCAGCCTGCGCGAGCGTGAGCTGGACGGCGTGCTGGACAGCGAAGTGCAGACACTGGAAGACGCCACCCAGGCCGGTGCAGCGGCGCTGTATCTGCAGCAGCGCGCGAAGGCGCATGAGGCGCTGCGCAGCGAGAAGGTGATGGTGCTGGACGTGACCGCCGATGCCCTGCCCGGCGCGCTGGTGGAACGCTACCTGGCGGTGAAGCGCGAAGGGCTGCTCTGATACCAGCGATCGCTCTGGTAGGTGCCAACCTTGGTTGGCACGAAACCCACAGCGCCGACCAGGGTCGGCATCTACCAACACCGATTGCCGGCCAGCGGCCGGCACTACCCCTGCAACGACCGACGCACCGCTCTGGTAGGTGCCAACCTTGGTTGGCACGGAATCCACAGTGCCGACCAAGGTCGGCATCTACCAACACCGATTGCCGGCCAGCGGCCGGCACTACCCCTGCAACGACCGGCGCACCGCTCTGGTAGGTGCCAACCTTGGTTGGCACGGAATCAACGGCGCCGACCAAGGTCGGCATCTACCAACGGCGATTGCCGGCCAGCGGCCGGCACTACCCCTGCAACAACCGACGCACCGCTCTGGCAGGTGCCAACCTCGGTTGGCACGAAACCCACAGCGCCGACCAAGGTCGGCATCTACCAACACCGATTGCCGGCCAGCGGCCGGCACTACCCCTGCAACGACCGACGCACCGCTCTGGTAGGTGCCAACCTTGGTTGGCACGGAATCAACAGCACCGACCAAGGTCGGCCTCTACCTACAGGGGTTGTTCTACGACCGGCGTCGGTTGCCCACGCCGGCTCGGTTGCGCCGTACCGTCATCAGACGTAGATCCGCGTCGGCGCCTCATCAACGATCGCGTGCGGCACGAAGCGCGCACTGTCGCGGGTGATCGCGCTGTCGTCTTCGCGGATGCCGATGCCGCAGGCGTGGTCACCCACCACCCAGCTGCCGATCAGCGGGTAGCCGCCTTCGAAGCGGGTCAGCGGATGCGCACGCTGGATGATCGCCGGGCCGTCGTAAGGCCCGTCGCTGCGCTGGGTGCTGCCATCGGCCAGGTGCATCTCGATGTTGGCACCTTCGCGCGAGAACAGCGGCTTGCGCACCCAGCCCGACGCCAGCGTGCTGCCGTCATCGAAATGCGCCTCCAGCAGGTTCGGATGGCCCACGTTGCGCTGCCACAGCAGCGGCAGGATGCCCTTGTTGCTCAGCACCGCCTTCCACGCTGGCTCCAGCAGCTGCACGCCCGAGCCGGGCAGCGCGCGGCCGAACTCCTCGGCCATCAGGTCTTCCAGCGGGTACAGCTTGAACAGCGTGCCGATCACCGAATCGTCCAGCGCGGTGAAGCGACCGTCCTCGGACAGGCCGATATCTTCGATGGCGATGGCCTGGCCATGCAGGCCGGCCTGCGACGCACAGTCGCGCAGGTAGTCGACGGTGCCGCGGTCTTCTTCCGAACTGCCCACGGCGCTGAAATACAGCGGCGGCGGCAACTGCGTGGCCAGTTCGCCGAAGCGTTCGACCAGCGCTTCGTGGATCGCGTTGAACTGGTCAGCATGCTGCGGCAGGCGACCCGCATTGCGCTGGTCTTCCAACCACTGCCACTGGAAAAAGCTGGCCTCGAACAGCGAGGTCGGCGTGTCGTAGTTCAACTCGTACAGCTTGGCCGGGCCGGTACCGTCGTAGGCCAGGTCCAGGCGACCGTACAGATGCGGCTGGCGCTGGCGCCAGCTGTCGGCGATCCAGTCGCGGTAATGCGACGGAATCGCCAGCTGGTCCATCAGGCGCTCGCTGCCGATGACATCACCGACCAGGTCCAGCGCCATCTGGTGCAGCTCGGCGCTGGGGTCTTCGATGTCCTGTTCGATCTGGCGCAGGGTGAAGGCGTAGTACGCGCTTTCATCCCAATACGGCTGGCCGTCGATGGTGTGGAAGCGGAAACCCGCTTCATCCGCGCGTGCCCGCCACTGGGCACGCGCGGCAATCCGGATGCGCTGCATGGGTCGATCAGCCGCCGTAGCTGCCGCTGGTGCTGCGGCGTGCGCTGGTGTTGCCGAAGCCACCACGGCTGGCGGTGACCGCACGGTTCGGCTCGCTGGTGACCGGCGCCAGGCCAGCCTTGCCGGCGCCGATGCCGCTGGCGGTGTTCAGGCCACCGGTACCGCCCGGTGCCGGACGCGCCCAACCAGCGCTCTTGTCCTGGTAGGCCGGCGACGCCGCCGGCGCCTGCGGGGCGAGGCCGCCGCGGTTGCTCAGCATCTGCGACATGAAGAAGCCCATCATCATCGGGCCGATGAACGAGGTACCGGCCGAGGTGTGCTGCTGCACGCACTGTTCCGGCTTGTAGTCCTTCTCGCAGGCTTCCTTGCTGGCGTACTTCGGCGCCGCATCGGCGGCCTGCTTCTGCGCTTCGGCGAAGGCATTGCGGCACGACGACGGATCGCCGGTGGCCTCGGTGCAGGCCTCGACCGAGGTGTACAGGCCTTCCTGCACCTTCACCTCCGGCTCCTTCTGGCAGGCGGTGAACAGCAGCGGCGCAGCGCTCATCAGCAGCAGCGCGGTGGTGCGGGAACGTTTCATGGCCTCATGCCCTGTCGACGGATCAATGCCCCAATGATGCCAAATCCGGACCAGCAACCGGAATCGGCAAAGTCCGAAAGATGAACGGACTTTCATTTTCGTCGGGCATTGGGGTCAGAGCCCATCGCGCCGCGATGGGATCCGACCCCGGGCGGCGCACCGCTCTGGCAGGTGCCAACCTTGGTTGGCACACACCCCGCGGCGCCCCGCTAGGCCCGGCGCGCGCAGCCAAGTCTCCGGCAAGAAGCCCCCTTGTTGTTCAAGGGGGCGCGCCGAAGGCGCGGGGATAAGGGGAAATGCGCGGACCACCAAGCCGCTGCAAGCGGTGAAGGTGGTTGCAGCAGCAACCGAAAAAATTGGCCATGATCGGCTGACCCCCACGTCGTACGGCCCGCCCGTTCCGCCAGCCATGCCCGAATACCGTTCCCGCACCTCCACTGCCGGCCGCAACATGGCCGGCGCCCGCGCCCTGTGGCGTGCCACCGGCATGAAGGACGGCGACTTCCACAAGCCGATCATCGCCATCGCCAACTCCTTCACCCAGTTCGTGCCCGGCCACGTGCACCTGAAGGACCTCGGCCAGCTGGTCGCGCGCGAGATCGAACAGGTCGGCGGCGTCGCCAAGGAATTCAACACCATCGCCGTGGACGACGGCATCGCGATGGGCCACGACGGCATGCTGTATTCGCTGCCCAGCCGCGAGATCATCGCCGACGCCGTGGAGTACATGGTCAACGCGCACTGCGCCGACGCGCTGGTGTGCATCAGCAACTGCGACAAGATCACCCCCGGCATGCTGATGGCCGCGCTGCGCCTCAACATCCCGGTGGTGTTCGTCTCCGGCGGGCCGATGGAAGCGGGCAAGACCAAGCTGTCCGAGCACAAGCTGGACCTGGTCGATGCGATGGTGGTGGCCGCCGATGACAGCGCCTCCGACGAGAAGGTCGCCGCGTTCGAGCGCAGCGCCTGCCCCACCTGCGGCTCCTGCTCGGGCATGTTCACCGCCAACTCGATGAACTGCCTGACCGAAGCGCTGGGCCTGTCGCTGCCGGGCAATGGCACCACGCTGGCCACCCATGCCGACCGCGAGGCGCTGTTCCGCCGCGCCGGCCGCCTGATCGTCGAACTCTGCCACCGCTGGTATGGCGGCGAAGACCCGAGCGCGCTGCCGCGCGGCATCGCCACCCAGGCCGCGTTCGCCAACGCGATGACCCTGGACATCGCCATGGGAGGTTCCACCAACACCATCCTGCACCTGCTGGCTGCCGCGCAGGAAGCCGAGGTCGACTTCGACCTGACCCACATCGACGCGCTGTCGCGGCGCGTTCCGCAGCTGTGCAAGGTGGCACCGAACACGCCGAAGTACCACATCGAGGACGTGCATCGCGCCGGCGGCGTGTTCGGCATCCTCGGTGAGCTGGACCGCGCCGGCCTGCTCGAAACCACGGTGCCGACCGTGCACAGCGCCAGCCTGGCCGACGCGCTGGAACGCTGGGACGTGGTGCGCAGTGACAACGACACCCTGCATACCTTCTTCAAGGCTGGCCCGGCCGGCATCCCCACCCAGGAAGCCTTCAGCCAGGCCACGCGCTGGCCGACGCTGGACGTGGACCGCGCCGAGGGCTGCATCCGCTCGCTGCAGCACGCGTATTCGCTGGAAGGCGGGCTGGCCGTGCTGCGCGGCAACCTGGCCATCGATGGCTGCGTGGTGAAGACCGCCGGCGTGGACGAGTCGATCCATGTGTTCGAAGGCCCCGCGCGCGTCTACGAAAGCCAGGACGCCGCCGTTGCCGGCATCCTCACCGACGAAGTGCAGCCGGGCGAGGTGGTGGTGATCCGCTACGAAGGCCCGAAGGGCGGCCCCGGCATGCAGGAGATGCTGTACCCGACCAGCTATCTGAAATCGAAGGGGCTGGGCAAGCAATGTGCGCTGCTCACCGATGGCCGCTTTTCCGGCGGAACCTCGGGCCTGTCGATCGGCCACGTGTCGCCGGAAGCCGCCAGCGGCGGTGTCATCGGCCTGGTGGAAAACGGCGACCGCATCCGCATCGACATCCCGGCCCGCCGCCTCGACCTGCTGCTGGACGAGGCCACGCTGGCCCAGCGCCACGCCGACGCCGATGCCCGCGGCTGGAAGCCGCGCGCACCGCGCCCGCGCAAGGTCACCAGTGCGCTGAAGGCTTACGCGCTGCTGGCCACCAGCGCTGACAAGGGTGCCGTACGCAACACCGCGCTGCTCGGCGATTGACCCCCGTGCGGTAGTGCCGGCCGCTGGCCGGCAGCCTCATCGATGTGGGCCATCGCGGTGCAGGTGCCGGCCAGCGGCCGGCACTACCCCTGCAACAACCGCCCCATCGTTCTGGTGGGTGCCAACCTTGGTTGGCACGGAACCCACAGCGCCGACCAAGGTCGGCATCTACCAACAACGGTTGCCGGCCAGCGGCCGGCGCTACCGATCCGGTACGCTGCGCGGCATGACCCACCGCCCGCCGCGCCAGCCCCTCATCGATGCCCTGCGTGGGTTCGCGCTGCTCGGCGTGTTCCTGGTCAACCTGCGCTTCTTCTCGCTCGATGCACTGATGACCGAGGCCGCGCAGCAGGCACTGCCCAGCGCGGCGCTCGACCATGCCATCCGCACCGGCATGGCGTGGTTGGTGGACATGAAGGCGATCACCCTGTTCTCGCTGCTGTTCGGCATGGGCGTAGCAATGCAGATGGACGGCAACGCCCCCGGTAGCATGGCCGCGCACCTGCGGCGGATGGCAGTACTGCTGGTGATCGGCCTGCTGCATTCGGTGCTGGTCTGGTGGGGCGACATCCTGCTGGTCTATGCGCTGGTGGGCCTGCTGCTGCCATTGTTCCGTCACCTTGGTGATCGCGCACTGCTGTTCAGTGGGATGTTCATCGCCCTGTTGCTGCCACCGCTGCTGTCGCCGTGGATCCGCGAATGGGTCGCCCTGCTCACACCGCGCGCGCAGATGAACGCCATGGCGCTCGATGCCCTTGCGCACGGCACGCTGGCGCAGGCGTGGTGGCACAACCTGCAGCTGGCCGCATGGCTGAAGCTGAGCAACTGGGCGCTGTTGTTCTTCGTGCTCGGCCGCTTCCTGCTGGGCTACTGGGCCGGCCGCCGCGGACTGCTGCAGCAGCCGCAGGCGCATCTGCCGCTGCTGCGCTCGATCGCCATCGGCAGCCTGCTGCTGACGGCGGTGTTCCTGTGGATCGATGCCCAGGCCGATGCGCTCAAACAGGCATGGCCGGCGCTGCGCGCGGGCGTGCCCGGCTACCTGCTGCGCGTGTCCTATCGCGTTGCGCCGCTGGCGCTGGGCATTGCTGCGGCGGCGATCTTCACCCTGCTCTATCTGCGCCCGTGGGCCGAGCGCATGCTGCGCGTGTTCGTGCCGGCCGGGCGCATGGCACTGAGCAACTACCTGCTGCAAAGCGCGATCTGCGTGCCGCTGTTTGCCGGCTTCGGGCTGGGTATCGGCCCGCAGTACGGGCTGTGGCCGGTGCTGCTGGTGGCAGCGGTGGTGTTCCCGCTGCAACTGTGGGCGAGCGCGTGGTGGCTGCGTGGCCATCGCTTCGGGCCAGCCGAATGGCTGTGGCGCAGCGCCAGCGAAGGGCAATGGCTGCCGTTACGGCGCTAGCGACCGGAGACGGCGGTGACGAGGTCGTTTGTGCCACTTACGACTTAATTCCCTCCGTCCCCTTTTTGCCGGTCAGCGGCCGGCACTACCGGTCAGCCGATCACGCGCTTGAACGGCGGCAGCGCGTCGATGATGCGCTTGCCGTAGCGGCGGGTCAGCAGCCGCGAATCGAGGATCACCACGCGGCCGGTGTCGGTGGAGGTGCGGATCAGGCGGCCGGCGAACTGGGTCAGCGTGCGCAACGCATGCGGAATGGCGATCAGGTTGAAGGCGTTGAGCCCGCGCCCCTCGAACCACTCACTGAGCGTGGCGGTCTGCGGGTCGGTCGGCACTGCGAACGGCACCTGGGTGATCACCACCGTGGTGCAGGCCTCACCGGGCAGGTCGAGGCCTTCGCCGAACGAGTTCAGGCCGAACAGCACCGAGCCTTCGCCTGCCGCCACGCGCCGCAGGTGCTCGTCGATCAGCCGGGTCTTGGACATCTCGCCCTGCACCAGCACCTGCTTGCGGCGCGCGGCCGACATCAGCCCGGCCACCTTCTCCATCTTCCAGCGCGAGGTGAACAGCACCATCGAGCCCTTGGCCCAGTCCAGTTCGGTGTCCAGGTAGCGCGCCACTTCGCGCGGGTGCCCTTCGCGGTCGTCCGGGGTGACCGGGAACTTCGGCACGATCAGCTCGGCCTGGTTGGGCAGGTCGAACGGCGACGACAGCGAGACCATCTCGGCCTCTTCCGGAATGCCGTTGTCGATCGCCAGCGACTGAAAGTCGCCACCGCCGGTCAGCGTCGCCGAGGTCATCACCACCGAATCCACTTCATCCCACAGCAGCTTGCGCAGCACGTGCGCGGCCGACACCGGTGAGCCATGCAGCACCAGGTCGCCGTCGCGGGTAGCGGTGACCCAGCGCGCCATCGGCGGCGCGCCGTCCTTGTCCTCGCGGCGCCACGCCTGCCACAGGTTGTACTGCTGCTCGATCATTTCCAGCGCCATGCCCAGGTTGCGCTGCAGGCGCTCGCGCGCGGCATCGTCCGGCTTGCCCTTGGCGACCTGCGCGGTGGCGGCATGCGCCCAGTTGTAGAGGCTGCGGGTGTCGTCGGCCAGCGCTTCGATCGGCTCGCGCCAGGCGTCGGGAAGGCGCCCATTGGCCGCGCGCCACATCGGCTCTTCGTCGGCCGGCGCCGGCATCCACACCCGTTCGATGTGGTCGCGGAACGCGCGCAGCTGCTTGGCCACGTTGCTGGCCACCTCGATCGCTTCGTTGGGCAGCAGGTTGCCGAGGCGGTCCTTGTCGACCGCACGGTAGGCACCGGCGATCAGGATCTGCAGGCGGCCGGTACGCTTGGCCATCTCATCCAGCGCGAGGCTGGCCGCACCCTGGTCGATCGCCACGTTGCCGATGTGATGGCCTTCGTCCAGCACCAGCAGCATGTCCGACGGCGGCGCGATCAATGGCTGGCCGTTGTCGCTGTCACCGATCGACAGTGCCGACAGCAGCAGTGCGTGGTTGGTGACCACGATCTGCGCATCGCGCACCGTGTTGCGCGAACGCAGCACCGCGCACTGCGCCGAATAGGCACAGCGGCGCCCGGCGCAGCCCGAGGCCGGCGTGGTGATGCGGCTGCGCAGGCCGGGGCTGATGGTCTCCGGTGCGTTGTCGATGTCGCCATCCCAGCTGCCGCCGGTGAAGGCGTCGGTCAGGCGCTTGGCGATGTCCATCTCGATCGGCGCCAGCGGCCGGTCGAACAGCGGCGCGTCATCCTCGAACATGCCGCCCTGCGAGCCCTCGCCCTGCGCTTCGGCAGCATTGCGCGTGCACAGGTAGCGGGTACGGCCCTTGGCCAGCGCCACGGTCGCTTCCAGGCCGGTGGCCTTGAGGAAATTCGGGATATCGCGCTCGACCAGCTGTGACTGCAGCGCCACGGTGCCGGTGCTGATCACCAGCTTCTTCTTGCTGGCCAGCGCGATCGGCACGCCCGCGGTGAGGTAGCCCAGGCTCTTGCCGACGCCGGTGGGCGCCTCGACCACGCCGACGCCACCGCTTTTCGACAGCGCGCGCGACACCACGCCGATCATCTGGCTCTGCGAGCGACGGGTGGAGAAGCCGGGGGTATTGGCCTGCAGCGTCGTGTACGCCTTGCGGATCGCGTCCTTCAAGGTGTCATCGAGCGTGCGCGGAGCGGCGACGGTTTCGGTCACGCCGGGAACTACCGTGGCTGGATCAGGCCGGTCATTGTCGCATGGCCGGCCACCTCCGCCGCCGCTGGCTGCCTGAACGGGGCAGCGGCGACGCCCGGTGGCTGGATGAACACACCAGGCAGGACAGGTGACGGCCCGAGGCCGTCACCGGCGTGTCATTGCGCTGCGTTGCCGCGCAATCGCAGCAGGCGCACGAGGGCCCAGACCAGCAGGACCACACCGATGGCCTCGATCATCGCCAGCGCGAAATGCAGCACGCCGAGGATGGCGCTCAGGCTCGACACGGCACTGAAATCACCACTGCGGACCATCCACATCGGCAGGATGCCCGCCGCCATTCCACCGAGGCTGGTCAGCAGCAACAGCAGCAGGCCGACCAGGGCGCCGGTACGGGTGGCGTCGCGCGGTGCCCCCACCACCCAGACCAGGCCCACGCACAGCGCGATCAGCACCGGCAGGCGTACGCCGACCATGCTCAGCACGGTTACCAGCAGGGTTGTGCTGTCCATCGGTCAGTCCTCGCCGGCCAGTACCGCCGAGCCCTGGCGCAGCGACTGGTAGACCTCGTCGGTCTGTGGGCGCACACCGTGCCACTGCAGGAAGCTCTCGGCCGCCTGCTCGACCAGCATGCCCAGGCCGTCCACGGTATTGCGGCACTGCGCCGCACGGGCCCAGGCCAGGAAGGCGATGGCGGCCTCGCCGTAGTTCAGGTCGACGGCGGTGGTCATCGAGTTGACCAGCGACAGCGGCAGCTTGAACTCAACGGCGCGGTCGCGCCCGGCCGAGGTGGCATTGACGATCAGTTCGAAGTCGCCGAGGTCGCGCAGGTCTTCCCAGTAGCGGCTGATCGCGCGGCCCGGTTCGCCCATCGCGTCGATCAGCTCATCGGCTCGTTCCGGCGTGCGGTTGACCACCACCAGCTCGGTGATGCCGGCATCAAGCAGCGCCGGGGCGACGCTGCGCGCCGAACCGCCGGCGCCGATCAGCAGCATGCGGCGGCCGCGCAGGTCCAGGCCGTGGCGATCGGTCAGGTCGCGCACCAGGCCGATGCCATCGGTGGTGTCACCATGCCAGCGGTCGCCCTTGCGCAGCAGCGTGTTGACCGAGCCCGCGCGACGCGCCCGTGCGGTCAGCGTAGTGCACACCGAGAACGCGGATTCCTTGTGCGGCAGGGTGACGTTGGCACCGACACCGCCCTCGGCGGCGAAGGCCTCCAGGCCGGCCAGGAACGCATCCGGGGCCAGGTCGATCGCGCGGTAATCCACTGCGATGCCTTCCTGGCGACCGAACGTCGCGTGGATCTCCGGCGACTTCGAGTGGGCAACGGGGTGTCCGAAGACGGCGTAACGGTCGGTCATGGAATCCTCAAGCTGGCTAGACTGATGCTCTTTCGTGCACGGACCCGGATGATGCGCATCACCCCGCCCCTGCTGGTGCTTGCCGCCAGTCTACTCTCTGCCCCCGTGGCGATGGCGTTGAACGAGTACGGCATCGAAGGCATGGGCGTGGTCTCGACCCGCGCCGACGAGGGCCGCGCCACGATCAGCGCCGATGGCCAGCGCATCGTTTTCGCCCGCCGTGGCGAGGCCGGTTGGGGCCTGTGGGAGGCGCGCTTGGTGGACGGCCGCTGGCAGCAGGCGCAGGCACTGCCGGTAGGCGTGGCCGGTGAAGCCCGCGATCCCTACTTCAGCCGCGATGGCCGCTGGCTGCTGTTCGCGGCCGGCCCCGACGGCAAGCTGGCGCTGTACCGCGCCGCGTTGGCCGCCGACGGCCAGCTGGGCCCGGCGCAGCCGCTGGCCGGCGACGCGGGCCGCCGGGAAGAGCGCGGGCCGGCCCTGAGCGCGGATGGCAGGCAGCTGTTGTTTGCCCGCCAGCAGGGCCGTGGCGCCGGCTGGGACCTGTTCGTGTCGACACTGGATGCCCAGGGCCTGCGTGGTCCGGCCACCGCACTGAGCGCGTTGAACAGCGCCGACGACGAGACCGATGGCGACTGGCTGGGCCATGACGGCGCCGTGGTGTTCAGCCGCGGCAGCGGCACGACCGCGCAGGTATGGAGCAGCGGCTGTGCGTGGACCGGCGCGGCGCTGCAGCCGTTGGGGTTGTCGTTCAACCAGACCGGCGGCTGGACCGGCGCGCCGGTGATCGACAACGCCAAGCCGGGCGAGATGATGGTTGCCAGCAGTGCGGCGAAGGCGCCGCGCGCCGGTGGCGTGGACGTGTACCGGTTGGCGGTGCCGAAGGTGGCGGCGGTTGCGGGGTGCGTGCCTGCCGCTCGGTAACGGCAAACGCCAACCGGGGTTGGCGGCCACCCGTAGATCCACGCCATGCGTGGATGATCGTTTGGTAGATGCCAACCTTGGTTGGCATGCGGGAAAGCGCCAACCAAGGTTGGCGGCTACCAGAACTGAGAGTCAGCGCGACAACACCTTGGCGCGCAACTGCTCGTACTCCACCTCGCTCAGCTGGCCGTTGTCCTTGCGCTGGTTCAACGCGGCCAACTCGGCCTGCACGCTGTCCGGCAGCGCCTGCTCACGGGCCACGTGACGGGCGGCGGAGAGCTGTTCCGGCGGGCGCTTGCCGGCCCGCCAGGCCGCGATGAAAACACCGACGATGATGGCGCCGAACACCAGCGTACCGATGCCCCAGATCAGCCATTGCATCCATCCCAGTTCGGGTCCCATCGCGTAGTCCTCCGTCTATCGTGGCGCTATTGTCAGCGCTCGCGCAGCCATCGCGCCACCTGCGGCGCGAAATAGGTCAGCACACCATCGGCACCGGCCCGCTTGAAGCCCAGCAGCGACTCCATCACGCATGCGCGTTCGTCCAGCCAGCCGTTGGCGAAAGCAGCCTTCATCATCGCGTACTCGCCGCTCACCTGATAGGCAAAGGTCGGCACGCCGAATTTTTCCTTCACCCGGCGCACCAGGTCCAGGTAGGGCATGCCCGGCTTGACCATCACCATGTCGGCGCCCTCTTCCAGGTCCAGCGCGATCTCGCGCAGGGCCTCATCGCCGTTGGCCGGGTCCATCTGGTAGGTCTTCTTGTCGGCCTTGCCGAGGCTGGCGGCGCTGCCCACCGCATCACGGAACGGGCCGTAGAACGCCGAGGCGTACTTGGCCGAGTAGGCCATGATGCGCACGTTGATGTGGTTGCCGGCATCCAGCGCACGGCGGATCGCGCCGATGCGGCCGTCCATCATGTCCGACGGCGAGACGATGTCCACGCCGGCTTCGGCGTGCGAGACAGACTGCTTGACCAGTGCTTCGACGGTGATGTCGTTGAGCACATAGCCCTTGTCATCGATGATGCCGTCCTGGCCATGGGTGGTGTACGGGTCCAGCGCCACGTCGGTCATCACCCCCAGTTCCGGGAAGCGCGACTTCAGCGCGCGGATCGCACGCTGCGCCAGGCCGTCCTCGGCCCATGCCGCCGACGCATCCAGCGACTTCAACGACGGGTCGATCACCGGGAACAGGTCGATCACCGGAATGCCCAGCTCCAGCGCCTCTTCGGCCACCTTCAGCAGTTCTTCGATCGACAGCCGCTCCACGCCCGGCATCGAGGGTACCGCGGTGCGGCCGGCAAGCTCGTGCACGAACACCGGGTAGATCAGGTCGTCGGTGGTCAGCGTGTTCTCGCGCATCAGGCGGCGCGAGAACTCGTCATGGCGCATGCGGCGCGGACGGTAAAGCGGGTGGGACATGGCAGGCTCCGAGGAGTGGCTATTGCAACAGGTAGCCCTGCGGCAGCAGGGGTTCGGGCAAGGGGCGTTCGCCGAGCGCGTCGAGCTGGTCGATCTCGATGGTGCGCACCAGCGCGTCCAGCGGCAGGTCGTTCGGCTCCAGGCCGAACGGGTCTTCCATTTCTTCGCCCAGCTGGTCCAGGCCGAAGAAGGCATAGGCCAGCACCGCCGACAGCACCGGCGTGCCCCAGCCCAGCGAACTGGCCAGGCCGAATGGCAGCAGCACGCAGAACATCCACGCGCAGCGGTGCAGCAGCAGGGTGTAGGCGAACGGCAGCGGCGTGGTGAGGATGCGCTCGCAGCCCGCCTGGATCGACGACATCGCGTGCAGACGGTCCTCCAGCTGGGCGTAGAGGATCGGGTCGAGGTCACCGGCACGCAGGGCCTGGGCCAGCTCGGCGGCGACCATCGACAACAGCGCGTCCGGCACGTTCTCGCGCTGGCCGAGTTGTTCGCGCTGGCGCTTGTCCAGCCACGGCAGGGCCATCAGCGCGACGATGCGCCCGCGCAGGCGACCGGCCAGTGCATGGGCGAAGGCGGTGGTGAGGTAGGCGATGCGGCGACGGCGGCCCGCGTCATCGGCCAGCAGCAGGTTGACCTGGCGGGCCAGCGAGCGCGATTCGTAGACCAGCTGACCCCACAGCTTGCGGCCTTCCCACCAGCGGTCATAGCAGGCGCTGTTGCGGAAGCTGAGGAAGATCGACAGCACCAGGCCAAGCAGGGTGAACGGCGTGACCGAGACACGCTCGATGCCGGTCGGTGGCGCCAGTTCCACCACGGCGGCCACCGCAATGGACAGGATCAGGATGGCCAGCACCTTGGGCGCGATCGCTTTGACGATCGAGCCGCGCAGGATGTAGAGCAGTTGCCAGCCGTGGGGACGGGGTCGGATGATCATGGGGCTGCCGCGCCGGGCGCGGATTCACAGGCACGCGGGGGGCTCGCGCAGCCATCCATTGTACGCCCCTGCCCGGCCATGGACCGTGCGCCTGCGACGCCCTGTCGCACCCGGGTGCGGGCTCAGATCACGCCGCCACCCAGGCCAAGGCGCAGGATGCCGACCACCACCACGATGCCGTTCAGCACCAGCCCGGCCCAGGCCCGGCCACGCTTGCTCGGATGGGTGAACAGGATGCCCAGCGCGGCGATCACCGCGCCCACGGCAGCGAACGGGATCAGGAACCAGTTGCCCCAGCCGAGCAGTGGAATCAGCGCCAGGATCATCCACAACAGCGCCAGTACGCCCCACAACAGACTGATCACACCCATGCCGCTCTCCCGCAGTTGGTTCCTGCCCCAACCATAGACGTTCCCGCTGCCGCCGCCTACTGCCATTGGCGGGGCTGTCACCCGCCCCGTGCTAGCGTGCTGTCGTGCGTGCCCTGGCCCGGGTGTTGGCGCCGATTCAGAGTGGCCCGCCGATGATCGCAACCAGTCCTACAGGGGTCGTGCCATGAATATCCGTTGGGCCGCGTTGGCGGCCATCCTGCTGGTCGCCGCTGGCTGTGCCAGTACCTCCAAGGTGATGCTGGGCCGCGCCCGCGCACCGATCGATCCGGCGCTGGTGCAGATCTATTCGACGCCGCCGGCCGGCTCCCAGGAAATCGCGCAGCTGGAATCGGCTTCGGCCGTGGGCTTCGGCACCCAGGGCCAGACCGACGCCGCCGTGGCACGCCTGAAGCGTGAGGCCGCCGCGCTCGGCGCCAATGGCGTGGTACTGATGGGCGTGGGCAGCAGTGGTTCGCCGGTGGGCATGTCGGTCGGCGCCGGCACGTTCGGCTCGCATGTGGGCGGTGGCGTCGGCATCGGCATTCCGACCACGCAGAAGCGCGCCGCCGGCGTCGCAATCTGGGTGCCGAATCCGGCACCGCCGGCGCGGTTGCCGACACAGGTGATCACACCGCAGCCGCAGCGGTGACGCGGCAGCGTCACCGCGGGTAGTGCCGGCCGCTGGCCGGCAACCTCAGGAATCCTCTCTGCCCAAGGGGAATGCCGGCCAGCCGCCGGCACTCCCCCTGCAACCACCGACGCATCGTTCTGGTAGGTGCCAACCTTGGTTGGCACGAACCCACAGCGCCGACCAAGGTCAGCATCTACCAACACGGGTTGCCGGCCAGCGGCCGGCACTACCCCTGCAACAACCGACGCATCGTTCTGGTAGGTGCCAACCTTGGTTGGCACGAAACCCACGGCGCCGACCAAGGTCGGCATCTACCAACACCGGTTGCCGGCCAGCGGCCGGCACTACCCCTGCAACAACCGACGCATCGTTCTGGTAGGTGCCAACCTTGGTTGGCACGAAACCCACAGCGCCGACCAAGGTCGGCATCTACCAACGGCGATTGCCGGCCAGCGGCCGGCACTACCCGCTGATGCTCAGCGCTTGTACTTCGGCACGAACACCTTGTTCACCGCATCGGCCAGCTGGTCCGGCGGCAGCAGGCCCTGGTCGAGCAGGAAGTTGTTGAACGCCAGGCGGTCGAACTTCGCGCCCAGTGCCAGCTCGGTCTGCATGCGCAGTTCGAGGATGCGGGTGTAGCCGTAGAAATAGCTGCCGGCCTGGCCCGGCATGCGCACCATGTAGCGGTCCAGTTCCTGGGTGGCCATCGCCTTGGACAGGCCGACCTGCTCCATCAGCACGCGCTCGCCGTTGGCACGATCGGTCAGGCCGAGATTGAGCATCGGGTCGAGCATCGCGCGTGCGGCGCGCAGCAGGCGGAACTGCAGGGCGATCATCTGCCCGTCCAGCGGCTCGTACGGCACCATCTCGGCTTCGGCATACAGCGCCCAGCCCTCCACGTTCACCGAATTGAACGCGAACATGGTGCGTGCCAGCGACACGCCGCGCTCGACCATGGCGGTGAACTGCAGCTCGTGACCCGGGCGGCCCTCATGCGCGCTCAGCGTCCACGCCGCCGCACCGAAGTTGAAGTCGTCGTACTGCGCACCCGGGCCCGCGGCCGGGTTGCCCAGCGGCAGCACGAAGGTGCCCTGCTGCCCGGTGTTGTTGACCAGCGGCGCCGGCAGGAAATGCGGCGCCGGGCTCGCAGCACTCTCGGCGGCTGAGCCCAGGCGCATCTGCATCGCGCGCTTGGGCACGTCGACGATGGCGTGCTCGCGGATCAACGGGTCGATCGCATCGATCACCTTGCGGTAGTGGCCTTCCAGATGATCGTCGGCGATCTTGTCGGCCTTCAGCGCGCGGATCACCGCCACCGGGTCGCTCGGGTCGGCCACCTTCAGGCCCTTGTCCTTCACCACCAGCGGCGCCAGCTGCTGCATCGCCGAGCGGGTTTCCATGAATTCCAGCTGCGCGCGCTGCATCAACAGCTTCGGGTCGATGTCGATGCCGACCTGCTTGAGCTGGTAGGCGTACAGCGGCGCCGGCAGACGTGCGTCGGCACGTGCCTTCGGCAGCACGGTCGTGCGCGTCCAGGCGGCGTAGTCCTTCATCTGCCCGGCCAGGGTCTTCATCGCCTCATCGGCACCGGCGATCTGGTACTTCTTCAGCAGCGACTCGATGCCGGTGATGTAGGTCTCGACGTTGTCCAGCGACTGCTGCACTTCGATCTTCGTCGGCTGCAGCAGACTGCTGTCCTTCAATCGCTCTTCGTAGCGCTGGCGGGCCAGCGTGGTGAACGCGGTGCCGCCCGGCTGCAGGCCGGCATAGGCCTTGAGGCGGTCGATCGCCTTGGCCCGGCGCTCGGCTGGCACCTGCTCGGACAGCAGCAGGTTGAGGCCGCTGAACACGGTCTGCGGCGCGTCACTCCATGGCAGCAGGTACTTCTCGTTGAGCTCGCTGCCTTCGATGTTCTGGTTGGCGGCGTGGATCATGATCTCCAGGTCCTGGCGGACATTGGGATCCTGTTCGGTGGCCAGCTTCGCCTTCAGCTCGTCGCGGGCCTTGGCCATCGCGGCACGGTAGCGCTTGCCGTTGTCGGGGCCGAGATCGGCGACCTTGTCGTCATAGCCAGGCACGCCGAAGAAGCCGGTTTCCTCCGGCTGGAACGGGCCCTGCGCATCCAGCAGGATCTGCGCCAGCGCATTGCTGCGGGCGACCCAGGCCGGGCTGGCGGGAGTCGCGGCCTTGGCAGCGGGTGCCGCCAGCGCCGGCGGCGCAGACAGCAGCGGGGCGGCAGTCAGGGCCAGGGCAACGGACAACGCGATCGGCTTCATGGGACACTCCAGCAAAGGGTTGCCCGCACCCTACGCGCTCAGCGCGGTGGCGACAATCGGCCGGAGGTCACAACGCCGCGGTCATCGGGCATTCGCCGCGATCACGGCAGGCCTGCAGTTCGCATTCCTGTGCCGCCTCGTCGTCATCCAATGCGGTCAGGTCGAAGGTCTGCTTGTCCTCGGCCAGCACGTACATCACCGGGTAATCCCACACGTCATCGCTGCGGGTGCCCTTCACGAACAGCCGGCCGTGCGCGTGGGGTCCTTCCAGGGCCACGGTCAGGCCAACATCACGCTGGCCGTTGATCGCGGTCTGCATGCTGCCCAGCGGCATCGATTCGGTGCGCAGCGGCTCGCCGAAGGCTTCCACCAGTTCGATGCTGCATCCCGCGCGACGCATTGCCTCGCGCATCGGCGGGCTCTCGCGTGCCGCCTCGCTCCAGCGCAGCACGCTCCAGGTCACCACGCCCCCCACCGCGCCCAGCACCAGCACCACCGTCAACGGCATTGCCCAGCGCCAGTGTCGGCACCACCAGCTGGCAGGCCTCTGGCCATGGGCAGGAATCGGCGGTGGCAGGGTCATCGGCGGGCTCCTTCCCGGCTGTGGATCAAGGTTTCAGGCAGCGTCCCAGGAAGGCTTCGGCCACGCGGTAGCGATGCAGGGCATCGGCGCCGGACAGGCCATGCTTGGCACCCGGGTAGGTCATCAGCTCGAACGGCTGTGCGCGCTTCTGCAACGCGCTCATCAGGCTGGTCGAATTGGTGAACAAGACGTTGTCGTCGGCCATGCCGTGGATCAGCAGCAGCGGCGAACGCAGGCCGTCGATATGGGTCAGCACGCGCGCTTCGCGGTAACCCGCTTCATTGCGCGCCGGCAGATCCATGTAGCGTTCGGTGTAGTGGCTGTCGTACAGGCCCCAATCGGTCACCGGCGCACCGGCCACGCCGCAGGCGTACTGGTTCGAGGCCTTGGTCAGCAGCATCAGGGTCATGTAGCCGCCGTTGGACCAGCCCTGCACGCCGATGCGCGCCGGGTCCACCCACGGTTGCTGCTTCAGCCAGGTCACGCCACGCAGCTGGTCGGTCACTTCCACCGTGCCCTGCTTGCCATACAACGCGCCACCGAAGTCACGGCCACGTCGCGGGGTGCCACGGTTGTCCAGCGAGAACACCACGTAGCCCTGCTGGGCCAGGTACTGGTTGAACAGGTGGTCGCCACGGCCGGGCCAGCTGTCGGTAACGGTCTGGCTGGCCGGGCCACCGTAGACGTACACCGCCACCGGGTAGCGCTTGGACGGATCGAAGCCGGCCGGCTTGATCAGGCTGTAGTTGAGCGGGGTCTTGCCGTCGGCGGCGGTCAGCGTACCGAACTCGATCGGGCGCTGCGCATCGCGGTAACGCGCATACGGATGCTTGGGATCGGCCAGGTCGTTCTCGAGCAGGGTGGCGATCTTCTCGCCATTGGCGCGGAACAGTTCGATCTGCGGCGGCGTGGTGCTGTTGGACCAGCTGTCCACATAGACGCTGGCATTGCGGGCGAAGCTGGCGCTGTGCATGCCCGGAGCCTTGGACAGCCGCTGCGGCTCACCGCCCTGCAGCGACACCGCGTAGATCTGGCTTTCGCGCGAGGTCTCGATGCCGGCACGGAAGTAGGCCTTGCCGGCCTTTTCATCGACCGCCAGCAGCTCGTCCACCGGCCAGTTGCCGTGGGTCAACGCGGTGGCCTTGCCCTTGCTGTCGATGCGGTACAGGTGCTGGAAACCGGTGCGCTCGGACGACCACAGCACGCTGCCGTCATCGAGGAAACGCAGGCTGTTGTGCAGCGGCACCCAGGTCGGGCTGGTTTCGTGCGCGAGCACGCGCTGGCGGTTGGAGTCGAGTGCCACTTCCACCAGGTCCAGCTGCTTCTGGTCACGCGACTGGCGCTGGAAGCTCAGGTGCTGGGCATCGCGCCAGTCGACGCGGGCCAGATAGATGTCCTGTTCCTTGCCGAGGTCGACCCAGCGCGGCTGCGCATCGGCGGCCGGTGCGATCACGCCCAGCTGCACGCGCACGTTGGCGTCGCCGGCGGCCGGGTAACGCTGCTCGATCACGTCGGTGCGGTCGGCGTAGACCTCGTAGCGCTTCTGCACCGGCACCGGTGCTTCATCGATGCGCGCGAAAGCGATGGCCGAATCATCCGGCGCCCACCAGTAACCGGTGTGGCGGTCCATTTCCTCGTCGGCGACGAACTCGGCCACGCCGTTGCCGATGGTGGTGCTGCCGTCGCGGGTGAGCTGCAACTGCTTGCCGCTGGCCAGGTCGATCACCCACAGGTTGCGGCCACGGATGAAGCTGACGAAACCGCCCTTGGGCGACAGCTTGGCGTCGGTAGCGAAGCCCTCGCCGTGGGTCAGCTGGCGCACTGCGGCCTGGCCCTGCTGCTTGAGGTCGTACAGGTACAGCTCGCCGCCCAACGGGAACAGCAGGCGCTGCGCGTCCGGCGACCACTGGTAATCGACGATGCCGGTCATCGCAGCGATGCGCTGGCGTTCGCGGCGGGCCTTTTCCTCATCGCTGAGGGTCTCGGTGCCGGGCAGCACCACCTTCGAATCCACCAGCAGACGGGTCTGGCCGCTGCCGATGTCGTAGGTCCACAGGTCCAGCTGGTTGCGGTCGCTGTCCTTGCCGCGCAGGAAGCTGACCTGCGAACCATCGGGGGCGACCTTCGGTTTCATCAGGGTCGGGCCGGACAGCGGCAGCGGGCCGGTGATGGCTTCCAGGGTCAGCTTTTCAGCGTGGGCGGCGGTACTGGTGGCGAGCATGAGGGCGAGCGAAGCGAACAGGTGGCGCATGGAGGATCCCGGCAAACGGCAGGTCCGCCCCCGCGATGGACGCGGAGCGGTCGTCCCCCATCCTAACCAAGCCCGTGCGGGAAGGCAGCATGACCTTCTGCCCATGCCGCGGTGCTGGGGTCAGAGCCCTTTGCGCCGCAAAGGGATCCGACCCCACGAGGGTCAACGCTGGCCGAACAGGTGCTTGCGCTCTTCGTCGCTGAGCGGCTTGCCGGCGTTGGGGTTCACCTGCTGGCGCAGGGCATAGGCGCGCTGGGTGGCCGGGCGTGCGGCGATCGCTTCATGCCAGCGCTTGAGGTTCGGGAAGGCGGCGAAATCCACCGGCAGCTTGTCGTAGGCGCCGATCCACGGGTAGCTGGCCATGTCGGCGATGGTGTACTCGTCCCCGGCCAGGAAGGCGTGCTGGGCCAGGCGCTTGTCCATCACCCCGTGCAGGCGGCGCACTTCGTTGTCATAGCGCTCGATCGCATACGGGATCTTCTCCGGCGCATACACATTGAAGTGGCCCATCTGGCCGCTCATCGGACCCAGGCCGGCCATCTGCCAGAACAGCCACTCCAGGGTGGTGACGCGGCCGCGCGGGTCGCGGGGCAGGAACTGGCCGGTCTTCTCGGCCAGGTACAGCAGGATCGCGCCGGACTCGAACACGCTCTGCGGAGCACCGCCATCGGCCGGGGCCTGGTCGACGATGGCCGGCATCTTGTTGTTGGGCGAAATGGCGAGGAATTCCGGCTTGAACTGGTCGCCCGAGCCGATGTTGACTGGGTGGATGCGGTACTCCAGGCCAGCTTCTTCCAGCAGCAGGGTCACTTTGTGACCGTTCGGGGTGGGCCAGTAATACAGGTCGATCATGGCGGCGGCTCGGGGTGCGGAAAGGAACCTGAAGTCTAGTGCGAGAGTTGGGTTGGCACCGTCATGGCGGGCCAGTAACCTCGCCACTCCCCCGCAACGCAGCATCCCCCGCATGAGTGCAAACCGACCGCCGCTCTCCCCCCTGTCCACCCTGATCTTCGCCTCGCGCTGGCTGCAGCTGCCGCTGTACCTGGGTTTGATCGTTGCCCAGTGCGTCTACGTGTTCCTGTTCGGCAAGGAACTGTGGCACCTGATCTCGCATTCGGCCACTATGGGCGAACAGCAGATCATGCTGATCGTGCTCGGCCTGATCGACGTGGTGATGATCTCCAACCTGCTGGTGATGGTGATCGTCGGCGGCTACGAAACCTTCGTCTCGCGCCTGCGCCTGGAAGGCCACCCGGACCAGCCGGAATGGCTGAGCCACGTCAACGCCAGCGTTCTGAAAGTGAAGCTGGCGATGGCGATCATCGGCATCTCCTCGATCCACCTGCTGAAGACCTTCATCGCCAGCGGTGCACTGAACGGCATCCCGCTGTGCCCGCCGGAACGAATGGCATCGGCCGCAGCCAACATCGGCGAGCAGACCTGCTCGACCTTCACTCCGGATGGCGTGCTGTGGCAGACCATCATCCACTGCGTGTTCATCCTGTCGGCGATCGGCATCGCCTGGACCGACAAGCTGATGTCCAACAGCCACAGCAAGTCGCACGACAAGGCGCACGAACACTGATCTCGTCGCCGGCGGCGGCATGACCGCCGCTGCCGTCCCTGGCCACCGCCCCTTGTACGTGGCGGTGGCCGGGATGCTAGATTGCTCCCTCGCCGTTGCCGGCGGTGGCGTCGGGAAACGTCACCCTGCCGCGCCCGGACCGCTGGTCCCGGCCATGCATATCAATGATTTACGTCACGTCGTCTTCTAGAGGGGAGCAGGATGTCGCACGTCTCAACGATCACCGCCGCGCGCCGGTGGCTGCCGGTTGCCCTGGCACTGGCACTGGCCGCCTGCTCGGGCAAGGAAGAAACCCCGGCACCCGCACCTGCCAGTGCACCCGCCGCCACACCGACCGCACCGGTGGTCGCCGCCAAGGTGCAGTCGATGGGCACCGAGCAGCTGCGTGAATCGGCCAGCCAGGCGCTGCGCGAGAACCGCATGTACGCGCCGGCCGGCGACAACGCCATCGAGTACTACCTCGCCCTGCGCGACAAGACCCCGGACGACGCCTCGGTGAAGAGCGCGCTGACCGACCTGCTGCCCTACACCCTGATCGCCGCCGAACAGCACCTGGGCCGCGAGGACTACACCGAAGCGCAGCGCCTGGTGGCGCTGATCGAGAAGGTGGATGCGTCCGCGCCGGCCCTGCCGCGCCTGAAGGAAGGCCTGGCCAAGGGCGTGCAGAACGCCGCCAAGCGCACCGAAGCAGAGGCGGAGAAGGCGAAGAAGGACGCCGAGGACCGCAGCAAGCAGCAGACCGAGCAGCAGCGCCTGGCCGAACAGCGTGCCAAGGAGGCCGATGCGGCCAAGCAGATTGCCGCGCAACAGGACGCCGCGCGCCGCGACAACGAGCGTCAGGAAGCCGAGCGCCAGGCCGCTGCCCGCCGCGAGGCCGAGCAGAAGCAGCAGCAGGCCGCCGCGCAGCAGGCCAGCGCCGCGCGCCAGGCTGCCGCCACCGCCGCGCCGACCCTGCGACCGGTCAGCACGCCGGCGCCGCGTTATCCGGCCGAAGCGCTGCGTGCCGGCACCTCCGGCGAAGTGCTGGTGGAAATCACCGTCGGCACTGACGGCTCGGTAGTCAACGCCCGCGTGCTGCGCGCGACACCGTCACGCATCTTCGATCGTGAAGCGATGAACGCGGTCAAGCGCTGGCGCTTCGAGCCGGTCAGCGCACCGGTCACCACCCGCCGCACGCTGGTATTCGCACCGGGCGGCTGACCGCAAAAAAGGGGACGGAGGGGATTAAGTCGTTTCTGCCACCTCCATGACGCCAAGGCCCGGTCCGTCCGGGCCTTGTCCGTTTCAGGCCGCGCCATCAATCAGGCGCTGCAGGGCCGGATCGCGCGCGGCCAACACCTGGAACAGGCCCAGCGCATGCAGGCCGGGCAGCAACGCACGCAGGTCGGCTTCGGCAGTGGCGCGGGTGGCATCATCGCTGGCGGGATCCTGCCAGGCACGGACGCTGGCCAGGAAGGCACCGACGCTGCCCTTGCGCACGGTGAGGCCATTTACCTGCACGTCGTTCTGATGGTCGGGAAGAATGTCCTGTGGCTGCATGGGGATGCGCTCCGTTGAAGTGGGCTCCAGTGTCGGAGCCCGGACGCGACGTTTCTGCCGTATAACTGCCAATCGATATGGCAGATCAGACATCCATCGTATTGATCGACCCGGCACTGGCCAATGCCAGCGACGGACCGGCGCTGCTGGCAGCCCAGCTACGCCTGCGCCGTCCGCGACGGACAGCCCGTCATCAGCACGCCCGTGGCCAGCTGCTGGGTGTACACCAGGGCCTGCTGCGGATCGAAGTGGGCGATCTGCACTGGCTGCTGCCGGCGGGGCATGTCGCCTGGATTCCACCCTTGCTGCCCCATGCACTGGCCAGCACCAGTGCGTTCGATGGCTGGAGCCTGTACTTCAGTGCGCCCGCCTGTGCCGATCTGCCAGCGACCCCTCGCATCTTCCAGGCCGATGCGTTGCTGCAGGCGAGCGTCATGCGCGCACTGCAATGGCCACACGCGGCACTGGATGCCGCACAGACGCGGCTGGCAGGAGTGATCGCCGATGAGATTGCCGCCAGCACGCCTCTGCCGCTTGCCCTGCCGCAACCGCGTGACCGGCGACTGCAGAAGATTGCCGCCGCACTGGCGCGCGCACCGCACGACAACCGCAGCATCGAGGACTGGGCCACCCGCACCGGTCTGTCCAGCCGCAGTCTCGCCCGCCACTGGCTGGCCGAGACCCAGATGACGCTGAGCCAGTGGCGGCAACGCCTGCGGGTGCTGCTGGCACTGCCACGCCTGCTGTCCGGCGAGCCGGTGATCAGCGTCGCGCTGTCGATGGGCTACGACACACCCAGTGCCTTCATCGCCGTGTTCAAGCGCGAGATGAGGGTGACGCCTGCGCGGTATGCCGGCGGATGACGCATTCAACGCTCCCGCTGTCTACCCTCGCGACCTAAGCTACTTTCCAAACTCAGGAGGAGAACCGATGAAGTACGACGACGCCAGCTGGCATTCCGGGGGTGACTTCCCTTCGGATCTTCCGGCTGAGGCCGGTGCCACTCACATCGGCATGTACCTGGCATGGCTGCTGTTACAGGGCATGGCAAGCGAAGAGCTCGCCGAGGACGCAGAAGAAGACCTGCAGGCGCTGCGGGAACGTAGTACGACGCCAGGCCTGCTCCTGCTTCAATGCAGCGACGGCAAATTCGTCGATGACCTGATCAGTGATGAAGCCAACGCGTTCACTGCTGCGTACTACGACCTCGAAAATGGCCAGTATCTCGAAGACTATGAGGAACAGCTGGGGGCCGAGGTCCCGTCGCTGTACCACGTCGCCGATACCTGGGAAAACTTTGATCGATTGGCACCGGTGATCGCCCAACGCTTCGCCGCTTGGCAGGCAACGCAATCCTGAAAACAACGAGGCCCGGAATGACCGGGCCTCGTTTCAAATCCGCCGGGCATGGCCCGGCGCTACCAGTGGCGGTCAGCCGGAGATCGCCAGACGCTCGTTGTGGTAACGGCGCACGGCGGCGAACCACAGCAGTGCGGCCAGGCCGAGGCTGGCACCGAGATAGATGGCCCAGACCGACGGCGTGATGGTCTCGTGGCGGATCACCTTCAGCAGCATCTGGTTCTGCGACAGGAACGGCACGGCGTACTGCCACAGCTCGCTCTTCAGCGGATACGCCACCAATGCGTAGCCGGGCATCATCGGCAGCAGCATCAGCCAGGTCATGTGGCTCTGCGCTTCCTTCATGCTCTTGGCCGCCGCCGACAGGAAGGTCAGCAGCGAGGTGCCGATCATCAGCATCGGCAGCATCACCAGCAGCATCTGCAGCATCGAAGCGACGTTCATGTTGAACTGGCGGCCGATGTTGCCGGGCGCGATCTGTGCGCTCACCTTGAATGCGACCAGGGTCAGCAGCAGTGACACGAAGCCGACCACGCAGGCCGCCGCGATCTTGCCGCTGACGATCGCGCTGCGCGAGCCCGGCGTGGCCAGCAGCGGTTCCAGTGACTGCCGTTCGCGCTCGCCGGCGGTCGCGTCCATCACCAGGTAGGCACCGCCAATGAACGAGGTCAGCGTGAGCAGCACCGGCAGCAGCATCGACAGGATCATGCCGCGCTTGGCTTCGGCACTGGCCAGGTCCTGGCGCGCCACGTCCAGCGGCCGCGCTACCTGCGCATCGATGCCACGTGCCATCAATCGCAGTGCCCCCACCTGGCCGTTGTAGGTGGCCAGTGCCGCCTCCAGGCGTGCGCTGGGTACTTCGGCGGCGCGACGGGTACTGTCCTTGATCACTTCCACCAGCGCCGGCTTGCCATCGGCCCAGTCCTTGCCGAAGTCATCGCTGATGCGCAGCGCCACGTCGATCTCCTGGCTGCGGATGGCGTCGGGCAGGTCCTTCGGTGCCGGCGCGGTATTCAGCCCCTGTGCGGCGAGGAAGCGCACCAGGTTGGGGGCGTTCTCCGCACCGATGGTCGGAATCTGCAGCGGCTGTTCGATCTGGGTGCGTACCCGGCTCTCGGCCAGTTTGCCCATGCCCAGCAGCAGCACCGGGTACAACAGCGGACCGAACAGCAGGGTCAGCAGCAGCGTACGTCGATCACGGGAAAGATCGCGCAGCTCCTTGCGCATCACCGTCATCAGGGTCGACATCATGCTCATGCGTGCAGGCCCTCTTCGCTACCGATCAGTTTCACGAACGCGTCTTCCAGGTTGGATTCGCCGGCTTGCGCACGCAGTTCATCGGCGCTGCCGGCGGCCATCACCGTGCCCTTGGCGATGATCACGATGTGATCGCACAGCGCGGCCACCTCCTGCATGATGTGGCTGGACAGGATCACGCAGCGGCCCTCTTCGCGCAGGCCCAGCAGGAAGCGGCGCAGTGCGCGCGTGGTCATCACGTCCAAGCCGTTGGTCGGTTCGTCGAGAATCACGTTGCGCGGGTCGTGCACCAGCGCGCGGGCGATGGCGGTCTTGGTGCGCTGGCCCTGCGAGAAACCATCGGTCTGGCGGTCGAGGATGTCGCCCATGTCCAGCGCGTGCGACAGCACCTCGATGCGTTCGCGGATGCGCTCGGCTGTCAGGCCATGCAGTTCGCCGAAGTAGGTGATGTTCTCGCGTGCGGTCAGGCGCTTGTAGACACCGCGCGCGTCGGGCAGCACGCCAAGGTGGCGGCGAACTTCCACAGGGTTGCGTGCGGCATCGACCCCGTCGACGCTGATGCTGCCTTGGTCAGGGGTCATCAGCGTGTACAGCATGCGCATGGTGGTGGTCTTGCCGGCACCATTGGGGCCCAGCAGGCCGGTGATGCGTCCGTCCTCGGCGCGGAAGCCGACGTTGGACACCGCCTGGATACGGCCGGTGCGGGTGTCGAAGGCCTTGTGCAGGTTGTCGGCGACGATCATGGTTCCCATCCATTGAACGAGGTGAACGCCGGCACGTAGCTCAGCGTGTCCAGGCAGCCGGCATCCAGCGCCTTGGCATCGATCTTGTCGATGAACTGGCCAAGCAGGCGCGGCATGCAGCCGGCGGTCAGCGTGCCGTGGCCCTGGCCACGGGCGACCAGTGCCCGGCCATTCGGCAGGCCCCTGAGGACCTGCTGGGCGTAGCGCGGCGGTGTCACCGGGTCCAGTTCACCGGACAGCAGCAGCGCCGGCACGTCACTGCGCAACGGCACTGCAGCGGCCGCCGCTGCCGGTCGATGCGGCCACACCGGGCAGGCGGCGAAGAAGGCGCTGGCGACTTCGTTGCCGAACAGTCGCTCCGGGTCCTCGGCCGGCGTCTTGTAACGCGGCGCATCCTCGCTGCAGATCACCGACCACTGCATGCCTCGGTTGATCTGGAAATCCATGCTGCGGTTCGCGCCGCGTGCCAGCGATGCCAGCGGTGCATAGCGACCCTGTGCGGCCTCATCGAGGACCAGCGGCAGCAGCGAGGAATACTGCGGCACGTAGGAAAACGCGAACGCCAGGCCGACCACGCTGTCCGGGGTCAGTACGTCTTTCCGGATGTCGTATGTGCCGGGGTCGCGGTACTCGACCGAGACCGGCGCACGGCGCAGGGTCTCCACCACGCTGCGCAGCTGCGCGCGGGTATCGGTCGGGAAACGCTTGCTGCATCTGGCATCCTTGCGGCACTGCGCCGACTGCAGGGCGATCGCATCCTCGAACGTCGTGGCGAAGTCACCACCGACCACCAGTTCGTTCGGCACCACGCCGTCGATGACGATGCTGCGGGTGTGCTGCGGATAGGCGCCGGCGTAGCGCTGGGCCACGCGGGTACCGTAGGACCCGCCGACCAGGTTGATCCGGTCCACGCCCAAGGCCTGGCGTACCGCATCCAGGTCGGCGATGGCTTCGGTGGTCGTGTAGAAGCGTGCATCGGCACGCCCCTGCAGCGAGGCCGCGCAGCGCTGCGCGTAGTCGCGCAGCGACGCCTCGGTGGGAGCGGCGTCCTCGTCCATCTGCAGGTCCTTGCCGTCCGCGCCGAGGCAGCTGAGCGGGTTGGAGCCGCCGGTGCCGCGCTGGTCGATCAGGAACACGTCACGCTGCTTGCGTACCTGGCGCAGCGCGGTATCGACGATGACCGCCACCTCGCTGGCGGCCTGGCCCGGGCCACCGGCCAGGAAGAACACCGGGTCGGGCTGGCTGGAACCGCTGTTGCCCGACTCCAGCCAGGCGATGCGCAGGTCGATCCTGCGGCCATCTGGCTGGGCCCGGTCCTCCGGCACCTGCAGGGTGGCGCACTGCGCTTCCACGTTGGCGCTGGCGCCTTCGGTGGACAGCGTGCAGGGCTGGAAGTCGATCGTGCCGAAACGGCGGCTGGGTGCATCGCTGGCGCTTTCGGCGCCGGGTGACGGTGACTGGCTGCAACCGGCAAGCATCAGGCTGGCCAACGCTGCGGCCAACGCGAGGTGGTGTCTTTGCATCGTGCTCGTTTCCCCTGGAGGACGTTCCTGGCAACCACGACGGGCTGCCGCGGAAGATGTGACTCAACTTACACGGGCACGGCGTCGTCGGCGATGGGCAGACGCGAAATCTCCGCCGGCGTGGCGCAGGCCAGGCGGTCGCGGCCTGCGGCCTTGGCCCGGTACAGCGCCGCATCCGCCGCTGCCAGCAGCGTGGACAGGTCGCCATGGCCGTCGTCCATGGCCAGGCCGATGCTGGCGGTGACCGTCACCGGCCCGGTGCCCAGCCGCGCCGGCTTCTGCTGCAGAGCGGTACGGATCGCGGCGGCCCACGCCATCGCTTCACCCTGTGTGCTGCCGGCCAGCACCAGCACGAACTCCTCGCCACCGTAGCGGCCCAGCAGCGCGTCGTGGCCCTGCAAACCATGCTGCAGCAGCGCAGCGAAGTGACGCAGTACCTGGTCACCGGCCAGGTGGCCCCAGCGGTCGTTGATCTGCTTGAAGTGGTCGACATCGACCAGCAGCAGGGCCAGCGGACGGCCCTGCCGGCGCGACCGCTGCAACTGCACCTGGCCATCGGCCAGCACCGCGCTGCGGTTGAGCAGGCCGGTCAGGCCATCGGTGCGCGCGGCATGCCGCAGATCGACCAGCATGCGCTCGACCAGCAGCAGCACCATCGCGAAACATCGCGCCAGTTCCAGCATTACCCCGGCGATGTAGGTGGCGAACATCGGCGATCCGGTGCGCATGATGTCCTCGCCTGCATCCGGTGCCACCGGCAGCAACAGGCGCACGGCATACAGCGCGGCTTCGGCCAGGAACACCGCCGCCGCCAACCGGCAGCTGGTGCGCTGCTGCACCGGCGCATGGCGCAGCAGCAACCAGGCGATCCAGCCATCGACGATCAGCGCGAACACACTGAATACCTGCAGGCGCAGGTGCAGGTTCGGCCAGAGCACCAGGAACGCGAAGATGCAGGCCATGAACGCCGCCGCGATCAGCAGCGGCCGCCACAGCGGCAGCGGCTGCTCCAGGTGCAGTGCCACCCCGCGCAGCATCATCAGGCCACAACCGGCCATCGCCGCGTTGCCGGCCAGCACGGCCGGGGCCAGCGGCAGATAGGGCCGCAGTGCCAGCAGGGTCACGCCCAGGGTCAGCAGCCACAGGCTGATGGTCCACTGGCGCAGCACCGGTTGCCCGCGCAGCACGACCAGCAGCAGCGAGAACCCCACGGCGATGCCGATGCAGAGCAGGAAGCCAAGCACGGTGATGGTGGGGAAATCCAGGGACATGCGGCGCTCGTCGGCCGGGGCGGCGCGCGCATCTTAGCGCCTTGTGGTGCAGTCGCCACGGCGTTGTCCGGCCCGGCGTGATGCGAGGTCGGAAAACGGCGAGCATCGCCGCCGATGCCCACGCAGACTCCGCGGGAAACCAAAGGAGACGCTCATGCATGCGTGGTACCTCGGTGGCCTGGACCACCGTCCCTTCCAGCACCTGTTCGAGAAAAGCGAGCGCGAACTCGCCGCGCTGGGCATCCAGCGTCGCTGGGCCGGCGAAAATGGCGGCCATCCCTGCCGGATCAGTCTGAGCGACCCACCCAGCGGCAGCGAGCTGCTCCTGCTGTCCCATGTGCACCTGCCCCTGCATTCCCCGTATCACGCCTCCGGTCCGATTTTCGTGCAGCGCGGCGTGACCCGATGCGTGCTGCCGCCGGGTGAGGTACCCGCCTATGTACAGCGCCGTGCGATCTCGTTGCGCGCCTATGACCAGGCTGCATTGATGCTGGCCGCAGAGATCAGCGCGGGCACTGATGCTGCCGCCCGGCTGGACGCGCTGTTTGCCGACCCTGCCGTGGCCTTCGTGCAGCTGCACAACGCGGTCCACGGCTGCTTCTCGTGCCAGGCCGATCGGGTGGGTATGCCGGCGACGTAGCAGGATCTCCACGACGTGATCGATGCCACGCCGAAGACGTGATCGCCAACGCATCCGTTCAGTCCCGCGTGAAGCCTGCGGGAAGGGCTTCACACCCCCAGTCACGGATCGGCGCTTCGGTGGTTCCGCACCCTGCATCGCGACTCGATACTCGCCGTGGTGCCGCCGAAAGTCCGCCGTGCAGCGCAGCTCCTGCGGTCACCGTTCTCTTTCGACGACCACAAGGAAGCGCCATGTCATTCCGATCCACACCGCTGTTGCTGGCCACCTCGTTCGCCGCTGCGGGCCTGTGCCTGGCCGGCAACGCATTCGCCCACGGCACCATGACCACGCCGGTCAGCCGCGTCTATGCCTGTTTCCAGGGCAATCCGGAGAACCCGACCAACCCGGCCTGCGCCGCCGCGAAAGCGGTGGGCGGTTCGCAGGCGTTCTACGACTGGAATGGCATCAACCAGGCCAACGCCAACGGCAACCACCAGGCCGTGGTGCCCGATGGCAAGCTGTGCAGCGGCAACAACCCGACCTTCCGCGGGCTGGATGTTAACCGCAGCGACTGGCAGACCACACCGATCCAGCCAGACGCCAACGGCAGGTTCACCTTCGTGTTCAAGGCGACCGCGCCGCACGCCACGCGTGACTGGCGCTTCTTCGTCACCCGCGACGGCTGGCAACCGGGCAGCCCGCTGCGCTGGGCCGATCTGCAGGAGTTCTGCACGCTGGGCAACACGCCGCTGTCGGCCGATGGCACCTACAAGCTGCAGTGCACGCTGCCACAGCGCAGCGGCCAGCATGTGATCTACAACACCTGGCAGCGCTCGGATTCGACCGAAGCGTTCTACACCTGCATGGACGTGCGCTTTGAAGGAGGCGGTGGCAGCACCCCGCCCGCAGCGCAGTGGCAGGATGCCGGCCCGGTCACCGCGCGCGGCGAGCTGCCGGTCGGCACCACCCTGGCGTTGCGCGTGTTCAACGCCAACGGCAATGATGTCGAACGCGTGGAAGCGACCCTGGCCAGTGGCCAGACTGCGGCCGCGCAGTGGCCGTTGGCGCTGGCCCGCAAGGTCAATACCAGCGCCCAGCACGCACGCGTGGGTGTGCTCAGCAATGGCGTGATCACACCGACGGCCTCGGCCACCGCCAACCGCGTGTACCTGAAGGATGGCAACCGCTTCCAGCTCGATACCCAGGTGCCCGACCCCGGCACGCCATCACCGGGCGGTGATTTCGACCACGTGTATCCCGCCGGTATCGGCAGCTACGTGCCGGGCCAGACCGTGGTGAAGGGCGGCGACGGCAAGCTGTATGCCTGCCGCCCGTTCCCGGAAGGTGCATGGTGCAACGTCAACGCCGAAGCCTATCGGCCGGGTGCCGGCGCGGCTTGGCGTGATGCGTGGATCGCGTACTGAGGCAGTGATGCGGAAGGCGGTGCACAGTGCGCCGCCTTCTGCCTGGAGTGCGGCACAGTGAGCACCGTGTTGCAGATCGATCACCGCCTTCATCGATTTCAAACTTGTCCGATGTTGCCGACGGCCCTGCATGTGAAGACTGCGCGAGGTTTCCCACACTTCGCAAAGGAGTTCCTGCATGCACCTGTCCCACCGGGCAGTCCTCGCTCTGTCCGTCGTTGCCGGCCTGGCCCTGTCCGGCAGCGCCCTCGCCCACGGCACCATGTCCAAGCCGCTCAGCCGCGTGAAGCAGTGCCACGAAGGCAATCCGGAGAACCCGACCAACCCGGCCTGTGCCGCGGCCAAGGCCATCGGCGGCGCGCAGCCGTTCTATGACTGGAGCGCGATCGCCCACGGCAACGCCAATGGCAACCACCGCGACCTGGTGCGCGATGGCGAGCTGTGCAGCGCCAGCATCCCCAAGTACCGCGGCCTCGATCTGAATCGCAGCGACTGGCCGACCACGCCGGTGCGCGCCGATTCGCGTGGCCGCTACACCTTCGAATTCCTGGCGCCGGCGCCGCACGCCACCCGCGAGTGGAAGTTCTACGTCACCCGTGACGGTTGGCAGCCGGGCAGCCCGCTGCGCTGGGCCGACCTGCAGGAATTCTGCACCCTGGGCAACGTGCCGCTGTCCGAAGGCGGTGTCTACAAGCTGGACTGCCCGCTGCCCAAGCGCACTGGCCAGCACATCATCTACAACACCTGGCAGCGCTCGGATTCGCAGGAAGCCTTCTACACCTGCATGGACGTGCGCTTCGAAGGTGGCGGTGGCGTGGTTCCGCCGCCGCAGTGGCAGGATGCCGGCGCGGTGACCGCCAATGGCGCACTGGACGTGGACAGCACCGTGACCCTGCGTATGTTCAATGCCAACGGCAACGATCTGGAGCGCGTGGAAACCAAACTGGGCGCTGGCCAGACCAGCCCGACGCAGTGGCCGCTGGCCCTGGCCCGCAAGGTCAACGCCAGCGCACAGCACGCGCGCGTGGGTGTGATGAAGAACGGCGTAATCACGCCGGTCGCCTCGGCCACCGACAACCGCGTGTACCTGAAGCCGGGCAACCGCTTCCAGCTGGAAACCCAGGTGCCGGGGCCGGGCCCGATCGATCCGGTCGATCCGCCGGGCGGCGACTTCGACTTCGTGTACCCGGCCGGCCTCGGCAGCTACACGCCGGGCGAGACCGTGGTGAAGGGCACCGACGGCAAGCTGTATGCCTGCCGCCCGTTCCCGGAGGGCGCCTGGTGCAACATCAATGCCGATGCCTATCGTCCGGGCACCGGCTATGCGTGGCGCGACGCCTGGATCGCGTACTGAGGCAGGACACCGGGGGCGGCGTGATGCCGCCTCCGTTTCATGGGGTTGCCGGCCAGCGGCCGGCACTACGCAGGCTTACTTGCTGCTGACGTACTTCTCGCGGCGGATCTGCGGGTTGCCCAGGCCAGCGGCCTTCAGCAGTTCGGCACAGGCATCGACCATGTCCGGGTTGCCGCACAGGTAGGCGATGTCGGTGGCCGGGTCCGGGGTGAAGCCGGCCAGCGCCTGCTGCACGTAGCCGTGCTGCACGTCTGGATGCGGATCGGCCGGCAGTTCGCGCGACAGGCATGGAACATAACGGAAGTTCGGGTGCTTTTCGGCGAAGCTGTAGAAATCTTCGCTGTACAGCAGCTCACCCGGGCTGCGCGCGCCCTGCAGCAGCACGATCTGCACGCCGCGCTCGGCCATCGCCTTTTCCAGCAGCGGCAGCATCGAGCGGTAGGGGGTAACGCCGGTGCCGGTGGCGATCAGCAGGTAGCGGGCATTGTGGTCACCGGGATTCAGGCAGAACCGGCCATAGGGGCCGGACGCACTGATCTGGCCGCCCTGCTCCAGCGCCTCGAACAGGGCCGTGGCGGCGCCACCGGGGACGAAACTGACCGCGATATCCACCGCCTCGCCCGGGCCCAGCGCGTGGTCGTGGATGGTCGCCAGCGAGTAGCTGCGCTTGGTTTCGGTGCCGTCGGCGTAGCTGAAATGGACCTGGATGAACTGGCCGGGCTGGAAATCCAGCGGCTGTCCATCGTCACGCACGAACTGGTAGTGGCCGACGGTCGGGGCCAGCATGCGGCAGCCGACCAGCTTGAGGGGGAATTGAACAGGCACGACTTTTCGGGACAGTGTGTAGCCGGGGCAAGCCCTCGGGGTCTTCTATAATAGCCCCTCCCCGCCCCTCTCCAGCGCCAGCCCATGGGCGCGAAGGCTTCGAGCTTGGCATCCCAGAACGATACGGCGCCCGCCCTGCGCGTGCGCGACCTGCGCAAGACCTATGACAACGGCACCCAGGCCCTCAAGGGGGTTTCCCTGGAAGTGGCCCCGGGCGACTTCTTCGCCCTGCTCGGCCCCAACGGTGCCGGCAAGTCCACCCTGATCGGCATCATCAGCTCCCTGGTCAACCTCAGCGAGGGCCAGGTGGAAGTGTTCGGCAGCGACCTGGTGCGCAACCGCAGCGCCACCATGCGCCTGATCGGGCTGGTGCCGCAGGAGATCAACTTCAACCTGTTCGAAAAGCCCTTCGACATCCTGGTGAACTACGCCGGTTTCTATGGCGTGCCGCGCGAGGAAGCCGAGCAGCGTGCCGAAGAGGAACTGAAGCGGGCGCACCTGTGGGAAAAGGCACAGGTGATGAGCCGTACGCTGTCCGGCGGCATGAAGCGCCGGCTGATGATCGCCCGCGCGATGATGACCCGCCCGCGCCTGCTGATCCTGGACGAGCCGACCGCCGGCGTGGACATCGAGATCCGCCGCGACATGTGGCGCGTGCTGAAGGAGATCAACGCCGCCGGCACCACGATCATCCTCACCACGCACTACCTGGAAGAAGCCGAGTACCTGTGCCGCCACCTGGCGATCATCAATCATGGCCAGATCGTCGAGCAGGGGCCGATGCGCACCCTGCTGGCCAAGCTGGACGTGGAAGGCTTCCTGCTGGACATCGACGGTGACCTGCCGGCGCAGCTGCCGGTGATCGAGGGCGCGACGCTGACCGCACCGGACCCGCACACGCTGGACATCGACATGCCGCGCGCAATGGACCTCAACCGCGTGTTTGCCACGCTCAACGAGTCCGGTATCCGCGTGCGATCGATGCGTACCAAGAGCAACCGCCTGGAGGAGCTGTTCGTGCGCCTCACCGGCAACCTGGAGAAGCCTGCATGAGCACCACCGAGCTGACCGACGGCCAGCGCAACCGCATCGCACTGATGACCATCGTGCGCCGCGAAGTCGCCCGCATCATGCGCATCTGGGGCCAGACCCTGGTGCCGCCGGCGATCACCATGACCCTGTACTTCCTGATCTTCGGCAACCTGATCGGGTCGCGCGTGGGGGACATGGGCGGCTACACCTACATGCAGTTCATCGTGCCGGGCCTGGTGATGATGAGCGTGATCCAGAACAGTTACGGCAACATCAGCTCCTCGTTCTTCGGTGCCAAATTCGGCCGCCACGTGGAAGAGCTGCTGGTCAGCCCGATGCCGAACTGGGTGATCCTGTGGGGCTACGTGGCCGGTGCGGTGCTGCGCGGGCTGATGGTGGGCGTGATCGTGCTGATCATCGCGATGTTCTTCACCCCGGTGCGCATTCCGCACCCGCTGGTGATGCTGACCACGGTGATCCTGGGTGCGACGATCTTCTCGCTGGCCGGTTTCATCAACGCGGTGTATGCGAAGAAGTTCGATGACGTGGCGATCGTGCCGACCTTCATCCTGACCCCGCTGACCTACCTGGGTGGCGTGTTCTATTCGGTGAAGCTGCTGCCGGGCTGGGCCGAGGCCGCCACGCACGCGAATCCGATCTTCTACATGGTCAATGCATTCCGCTATGGCCTGCTGGGCAGCAGCGATGTGCCGCTGCCGGTGGCCTACGGGCTGATGATCGGATTCGTGGTGGTGCTGACGGCGCTGGCGCTGTGGTTGCTGCGCCGTGGCGTGGGCATGCGCAGCTGAGGGGTGCCTGCAGGGCCTGCGGGCCTGCGGGCCTGCGGCCCTGCACCTGCACCTGCACCTGCACCTGCAGTGGTAGTGCCGGTCGCTGGCCGGCAACAGCAACAGCCAAGGCGGAAGCATCACGAGTTGGGCGGGGCGGTGTGAGGGTGCAGGACACGCCGTAAACCCGTCCGTGGGGGCTCGATGGCGCCATCCATGGCGCCAACGGTCCTGCACCCCCACACCGCCCCACCCCTGACAGTTTCCGGTCGCTGTTGGTAGGTGTCGACCTTGGTCGACACGATGGATCCACGCCATGCGTGGATGGAGCGTTCACGGTAAGACCGATGCTTGGCTCTTTTCGTTTCGGATTACGGCTAGGCTGTAGCGATGAAGATCACTTCCATTGCGTTGGACAAGGCCGTGTCGGATGGTCCGATCGATGCGTTCAGCCATGTCCTGCTGAGCGATTCGCCCATGCTGGATGAGGTGCTGGATTGCCTGGCCTCGCTGCACGTGGCTGATCCCCTTCATCGTTATCTGTGCACGCTCGACGAAGTCGGCCAGTGCCGCTACACCAGCATGCACGCGTCCGACGACGGGCGCATCGCGCTGTACGAGGACGAAGACCCGGCGACGCCTGAAGATGCGTTGGCGGCACGCGAGCGGTTGCTGGCGCACGTCGTCGCGCAGCTTGAGCATTCCACGCATCGGCTGCAGTGGACCGCGTTGGCGGGTACGTTGATGTGCAGCGACGAGGACATCGAGGCGCTGGTCGCTGCCAATGCGAAGCCGGATCTCATCATCGATGACGTGGTCTGCGTGCAGCAGGTACCCGTAGCCAGTGACGACCTGCTGATCGCCGCCCTGCCCAACGGCTACTTCAGCGCGGACTGGGACCTCTTCCAGAACCACGCCCTGATCCGGCATCTGCAGGAGCGCTACGACTACCGTCTGTTCGGACTCGGCGCATCGTGGCTCGGTTTCCAGCGCGACAGCGCACCGTCGCCTGCAGAGGCGGGCGCGTTGGTCGCGGACCTGCAGCGCATCTACGCGGCCGGAACGCACGACACCTGGTCACAACTGGCTGCAACGCTGGCCAACCGCACCACACTGCTATTGGGCTACACCGAAGACTTCAGCGAACAACTACCCTGAGCACCGCTCTACACGAGCGAGCGCAGCGAGCGACCCGCTTCCGCCTTCGCTTTTGATCTGTCTTCCGTGGTGGCCGCGCCCGGAAACTGTCAGGGGTCGTGTGCGCTGGGTTCGCGGGGGGTATCCGCGCCATGGATGGCGCGGCTAAGCCCCCATGGACGGGTTCACGGCGTCCCCCGCGAACCCAGCGCACACGGCCCAGCTCATGAAACCAACTGCGCGAACCACCACGAGGGGCTCCGCCGTTGGCCGCAATCTCCGGCACAATCGCACTCCTGATTCCCCAGAAAACGGTGAACGTGCAATGCGCATCCTGATCCTCGGCGCCGGCGGTACCGGCGGTTACTTCGGCGGTCGCCTGGCTCAGGCTGGCGTGGACGTGACCTTCCTGGTGCGCCCCGCACGCGCCGCCCAGCTGGACCGCGATGGCCTGGTCATCCGCAGCCCGCTCGGCGACGCCAGCTTCCCGGTGCAACACGTCACCGCCGATGCGCTACCCGCATTGGCCGCGCAGAAGCCGTTCGACCTGGTCATCCTCAGCTGCAAGGCCTACGACCTGGACAGCTCGATCGATGCCATCGCTCCGGCCATGGGCGCGAACACCACCGTGCTGCCGATCCTCAACGGCCTGCATCACTACAACGCGCTGGACCTGCGCTTCGGCCGCGACGCTGTGCTCGGCGGCCTGTGCTTCATCAGTGCCACCAAGGCCCCCGACGGCGCCGTGCTGCACTTGGGCAAGCCGGCCAAGCTCACCTTCGGCGAGCGCGACGGCGGTGCCATCTCCGAACGCATGCGTGCCTTCGCCGCCGCCTGCGCGCAGGCCAACCTCGATCACCTGGCCAGCGAGCACATCGGCCAGGAACAGTGGATCAAGTACACCTTCCTGACCGCGCTGGCCGCCGCGACCTGCCTGCTGCGCGCGGATATCGGCAGCATCGTCGCCACCGATGATGGCGAGGCGCTCGTGCGTGGCCTGTACGACGAGTGCCTGGCCGTGGCCGAGGCTGCCGGTGAACCGATTCCTGATGCCGCGCAGGACACCGCACGCGGCACCCTGACCCAGGCCGGCTCGGCACTGAAGGCGTCGATGCTGCGCGATCTGGAAGCCGGCCAGCAGGTGGAGGCAGAACAGATCGTCGGCGACATGCTGGCGCGCGCGCGCAAGGCCGACCAGGAAGCTCTGCTGCTGCAGGTCGCCTACAGCAGCCTGCAGGCCTACCAGGCACTGCGCGGCGCGTGAGCGATACGACGAAGGCCAACGCCCTGCCCGCGCGGGTGTTGATCCTCGGCATGGGCTGGAGCGGGTGCGTGCTGGCCACGCATCTGCGGGCGTTGGGCGTACACGTGGCCGGCACGGTGCGCGACCTGGCATCAGCACCGCACGATGGCCTGCTGCGCCATCAGCTACGTGCCGACGCCACGCCATCGCCCGCTCTGCTCGGTGAGATCGCGCAGGCCGAGGCCGTGCTGTGCAGCGTGCCGCCCGATGCCGAGGGTGACCCGGCACTGCGTCTGCTGCTGCCGGCACTGCAGGAAAGTCCAGCACTTCACTGGGTGGGCTATCTGTCATCCACGTCGGTCTATGCCGATCGGGCCGGCGGCTGGGTCGACGAGCGCAGCGCAGCCGATGCCACAGAAGCAGCCGGCGTGCAGCGCCTGCGGGCCGAAGCGCAGTGGCGTGCGCTTGCGGAAGAACGTGGCGTCGCGTCGGCGGTGTTCCGTCTGCCCGGCCTGTACGGTCCCGGACGCAATGCCCTGCTGCAGCTGGCGCAGGGACGTGCGCGCCACGTGGTACGTCCTGGGCTGGTATTCAACCGACTGCACGTGGATGACCTGGCAACGGTCGTTATCGCATCGATGCAGCGGCCGTGCGTGGATGGGCTGTATCTGCCGGCCGACGACGAGCCGGCACCGCCGCAGCAGGTACTGGCCTTCGCCGCGCAGCTGGGCGGGTTTGCGATGCCGCCTGCCGTGGCCTGGGACGACCCGGTGCTGAGCCCAACGCTGCGGCGCTTCTACGAGAGCAGCAAGCGCATCGACAGTCGTGGCACGCGTGAAGCGCTTGGGTGGCAGCCGCGCTTCCCAAGCTACCGTGAGGGCCTGCGCGACCTGCTCCGGTAGTGCCGGCCGCTGGCCGGCAATCGCGCGATTTTTGCGGCGTTCATGCTGCTGCCGGCCAGCGGCCGGCACTACCTGATCAACCCGCGTCGGGCAGGCGGAAGAACGTACGCGTCGCGGCAGTTGCATTCGCGGCGGTCACCGCCACGTCCTCGCCACGGTCACGCGCCAGTTCTTCCACGATGTGCGAGAGGAACATCGGTTCGTTGCGGCGGTCCTTCGGCATCGGTCTCAGCGTGCGCGGCAGCAGGTACGGCGCGTCGGTCTCGATCATCAGGCGGTTGGCCGGGATGTTCTTCACCAGCTCGCGCAGGTGCGCGCCACGGCGTTCGTCGCACAGCCAGCCGGTGATGCCGATGTACCAGTCCTGGTCCAGGTAATCAAACAGCTCGTCACGCTCGCCGGTGAAGCAATGCACCACCGCCGGGCCGATACGGCCTTCGAAGTTCTTCATCTGTGCCATGAAATCGGCATGCGCGTCGCGCTGGTGCAGGAACAGCGGCTTGCCGTTGTCTGCGGCCAGCTGCAGCTGGCGCTCGAACGCGCGGTGCTGGGCCGGGCGCGGCGAGAAGTCACGGAAGTAGTCCAGCCCGCACTCACCCACCGCCACCACTTCCGGGTGGGCATGCAGCACGCGCATCTCGGCGTCGCATTCCTCGGTGTACTCCACCGCGTGATGCGGGTGCACGCCAGCGGTGGCGTACAGGAAGCCCGGGTGCTGCTGCGCCAGCTGCACAGCCAGTGGCGAGTGCTCTCGGCTGGCACCGGTGATGACCATCTGCACCACGCCGGCCTGCCGTGCGCGTTCAAGCACGGCATCGCGGTCACGGTCGAAGGAGTCGTGGGTCAGGTTGGCGCCGATATCGATCAGGTGCATGGTCATCGCGGGGGAAAAGTGCCCGCGCATTGTACCTGCGGCCGCCGTGGCCCCTTATCCTTTGCACATGAACGCCCCGCTCTTCCCGATTTCCCCGCTGCTGCCACAGATCCAGCAGCATCTGGCCGCGCAGCCGCGGCTGGTGCTGGAGGCGCCGCCCGGCGCCGGCAAGACCACCCAGGTCCCGCTGGCGCTGCTCGATGCACCGTGGCTGCAGGGGCTGAAGATCATCCTGCTGGAACCGCGCCGGGTCGCCGCACGCAGCGCCGCGCTGTTCATGGCGCGGCAGCTGGGCGAAGAGGTGGGCGGCACGGTCGGCTACCGCATCCGCTTCGAGAACAAGGTTTCGGCACGCACCCGCATTGAAGTCGTCACCGAAGGCATCCTGACCCGCATGCTGCAGGACGACCCGATGCTGGAAGCGGTCGGCGCGATCCTGTTCGACGAGTTCCACGAGCGCCACCTCAGTGGCGATCTGGGCCTGGCGCTGGCGTTGGACGTGCAGGCACAGCTGCGCGATGACCTGCGCCTGGTGGTGATGTCGGCGACGCTGGATGGTGAGCGCCTGGCCCGTTTCCTGGATGCGCCGCGGCTGAGCAGCGAAGGCCGCAGCTACCCGGTGGCGATCAGCCATTTCCCGGCGCGCCGCGATGAGGCGCTGGAGCTGCAGGTGCGCCGCGCGGTGCAGCAGGCCCTGGCCGAACACCCCGGTGACCTGCTGGTGTTCCTGCCCGGCCAGCGCGAGATCGCGCGGGTGCAGGCTGGCCTGCAGGAATCACTGGATGCCGGCGTCGAAGTGCTGGCGCTGCACGGTGAACTGCCGGTGGAACAACAGGCGCGGGTGCTGCAGGCGGCCAGCGATGGTCGTCGGCGCGTGGTGCTGGCCACCAACGTGGCCGAGTCCTCGGTGACGCTGCCCGGCGTGCGCGTGGTGATCGACAGCGGCCAGGCGCGCGAACCGCGCTACGACCCCAACAGCGGCTTCACCCGGTTGGACGTGGTGGCCATCGCGCAGGCGTCGGCCGACCAGCGCGCGGGCCGTGCCGGTCGCGTCGCCGAAGGCGTGGCCTGGCGGCTGTGGCCGCAGTCGCAGCGACTGGAGCCGCAGCGCCGCGCCGAAATCGATCAGGTCGAGCTGGCCGGACTGGCGCTGGAACTGGCGGCCTGGGGCAGCAGCGACCTGCGCTTCCTCGATCCGCCACCGGCCGGCCCGATGGGCGCGGCACGCGAACTGCTGCAGCGGCTCGGCGCGCTGTCCAGCAGCGGTGCGATCACCGCACTTGGCCGCCGTGTGCTGGCGCTGGGCACGCATCCGCGGATGGCGGCGATGCTGCTGGCCGCGCCCGATGGACGGGGGCAGGCGCTGGCTGCCGACCTGGCCGCCCTGCTGGACGCGCGTGATCCGTTGCGCCAGGGCGGTGATGCGCTGGCCGCGCGTTGGCGTGCGCTGGCGGCATTCCGCAGTGGCCGCGCACCGGGCGACGCCAACCGCAGCGGCCTGGCCGCGATCGATGCCGCCGCCAAACAATGGCGACGTCGCCTGCGCTGCGAGGCCACGCCGCCGGCCAGCATCGAGGCGCACGAATTGGGGGATCTGCTCGCACATGCGTTCCCCGACCGCATCGGTGTCCAGCACCCCAGCGATCCGCTGCGCTACCTGCTGGCCAATGGTCGCAGCGCACGGCTGCACGAGCTGAGCGACCTGCGTGGCGAACCGTGGCTGGTAGCCAGTGAACTGCGCTTCGAGGCGCGCGACGCGCTGCTGCTGCGTGCCGCACCGGTGGACGAGGGCCAACTGCGCAAGGCGTGGCCGGAGCGGTTCGTCACCGGGGACGTGGTGCGCTGGGACAGCGAGCGTCGCGCCCTGGTGGCACTGCGCGAGACCCGTTTCGACCGCATCGTGCTGGACAGCCGCTCGGCCGGCCGGGTCGATCCGCAGCACGCCGCACAGGCCCTGACCGACGCGGTGGCCGAGCTCGGCCTGCAGGCGCTGCCGTGGACCGAAGGCCTGCGCCAGTGGCAGGCACGGGTGGAATCGCTGCGGCGCTGGATGCCGGAGCTGGACCTGCCCGACTGCAGCGACGACGCCCTGCTGGCCACGCGTGCGCAATGGCTGCAGCCCGCGTTCGCCGGCAAGAGCCGCCTGGATGCGCTGGACGAGGCCAGTTTCGGCGAAGCGCTGAAGTCGCCCCTGGAGTGGTCACAGCGTCAGCTGGTCGAGCGTCATGCACCGACCCGCATCACCGTGCCCTCCGGGCTGGAGCGGCCGATCACCTACGCGCTGGACAGCGAGAGCGGCGAACCGCTGCCCCCGGTGCTGGCGGTGAAACTGCAGGAACTGTTCGGCCTGGCCGACACGCCGCGCATCGCCGACGGCCGCGTGCCGCTCACCCTGCACCTGCTCTCGCCCGGTGGCCGCCCGCTGCAGGTCACCCAGGACCTGCGCAACTTCTGGGAAAACACCTACGCGGAAGTGAAAAAGGAAATGAAGGGCCGTTACCCGCGGCATCCGTGGCCGGATGATCCGTGGACAGCGACGGCCACGCATCGGGCCAAGCCGCGTGGCACCTGAGGGCGGGGGGCGGATCCCTTTGCAACGCAAAGGGCCCTGACCCCGGGCGTGGCGGTTGGGGTCAGAGCCCTTTCCCAAGGGAAAGGGATCCGACGCCACCCTGCCTGATCCTGAATGGCTGCGGTAAAGTCACACCACGTGCCACCCCGGCTGACATACCGTTTACGGGCAACACGCGACACTGGACTTCGACCCGAGGCAAAGGACCCCCGCATGAGCAAGCTGACCGTAATCACCGACCGCGCTCTGGAGCGCGCCCTGGAGCTGGCCCACACCGCCGGCGATGGCCTGAAGAGCGCCGGTGGCAGCCTGCGCAATGCGGACTGGATCAAGACCGGCGCCGCCATCGGCGCAGTGAAGACCGGCGGCAAGGCCGCCACCAAGTTCGTGCGCCGCAATCCGGCGGTGGCCGTGGCCGCTGCCGCGGTGGGTGTCGGCCTGCTCGGCTATGCGCTGTACCGCAAGCAGCAGAAGAAGAAGGCCACCAATGGCCACGTGGTGAACGGGCAGGCGCAGCGCATCAGCGCACGCGACCGCCGCAACGACACCGTGGTGGACGAGCACAGCGATATCGGCAGCGACGCCTGAGCCCGCCGGGGTCGGATCCCTTCCGCAGGAAGGGCTCTGCCCCTGTCCGCCGCATGAGGGCCGGACACCGGAAGGTATCCGGCCCTTTCTGTTTCAGCCGATCTGCCGCCACTGCCCCGGCTGCAGGTCGTCCAGCCGGTACGGCCCCATCGACACCCGCACCAGCCGCAGCGTCGGCAGGTTCACCGCCGCGGTCATGCGCCGCACCTGGCGGTTGCGGCCCTCACGGATCGTGATCGCCAGCCAGGCATCGGGCACGGTCTTGCGGAAGCGCACCGGCGGATCGCGTGTCCACAGCGACGGCGCCGGATCGAGGCGCTCGATCTTCGCCGGCAGGGTCGGCCCGTCATTCAGCTCCACCCCATCGCGCAGCCGTTGCAGCTGCTCATCGCTGGGCATGCCTTCCACCTGCACCCAGTAGGTCTTGTCGGCCTTGTGCTTCGGGTCGGTCAGCTTGTGCGCCAGCGTGCCGTTATCCGTCAGCAGCAGCAGGCCCTCGCTGTCATGGTCCAAGCGACCGGCGGCATACACGCGCGGTGGCAGGCCGAACCCGGCCAGCGTCGGCCGCGGCGGTACGCTGCGGTCGGTGAACTGGCAGAGCACGTTGAAGGGCTTGTTGAAGGCGATCAGCATTGCGGGCACGGCAGTCGGCGGGTGGGGCATTGTCCCATTCCCGCATCGCCGCCGCGATCACCACTCAGCCGAAGACCTTCCTTTCCATCAACAGCGCAACGAGCACCACCACGGCGCCGCACGTGGCGGCAGCGTTGGCGCGATACCGTAGCCGCGCTACCGGCGGGCAGGCCCTGCGCGCACGTTCGTCCCACAGGCAACCCACGAGCAGCACCGCAAAACCTGCCGCTGCCACGAGATCATGCACGTGACCCGCATGGAACACGAAGTCGTACAACCGCGGCAGCGCCATCAATGCGAAGGCGAAGTACAGCACTTTCTTCAACAGCACACTCCATTGGTGGCAGCGCCGGGCATTGCCCGGCCGCTACCCATTCCGCCCGACACCGCGCTGCGCGCTCACCAGGCACGGCCCGGCGCCCCCCCTTTACGGCTTGATGAAGCGCAGGGTCATGCGGTCGCTTTCGCCGATCCCCTGGTACTTCGCATCATCGGCCTTGTCGTGCTGATTGGTCGGCGGCAGCGTCCACACGCCGTTCGGGTGGTCCTTGGTGTCGCGCGGGTTGGCGTTGACCTCGCTGCGCGCGTCCAGCTTGAAGCCGGCGGCCTCGGCCATCGCAATCACCTGCTGCTGACCGACATAGCCGGTGTCATCGTCGTCGGCCACGTCGGCCTTGGCGCGGTGCTCGACCACGCCCAGCACGCCGCCCGGCTTGAGCACGTTGAAGAAGCCCTGGAACATGCCCTGTGCCTGGCCGGCCTTGCGCCAGTTGTGCACGTTGCGGAAGGTCAGCACCACGTCGGCTGAACTGGCCGGGCCGAACACCGGCTTGGCCGGATCGTAGGCCACCACGGCGGTCTTGCCGAACTGTGCCGGCGCACCGGCGTACTTCTTTTCCAGGCTGTCGCGGCTGCGCTGCTGGTAGTCACGGCCGCGCCCTTCGGCAACCGCCATCGGATCGACCACGGCAGCAATGTAATGGCCCTTGTCATGCAGCAGCGGCGCCAGGATTTCCGAGTACCAGCCGTTGCCGGGGGTGATCTCGATGACGGTCTTTTCCGGCGTCACCTTGAAGAACGACAGCGTCTGCGCCGGATGACGGAAACCATCGCGCTTGACGTTGTTGGCATCACGGGTCGACGCCTTCACCGCCGCATCGATGGCCGGTGAGACCTGGATCTTCGCCGGTGCCACCGTGGCCGGTGCGGCGAACGCGGGAACAGCGGCAAGCAGGGCCGAAGCAAGCAGCAGGCGGCAACCACGCAGGGACGAAGCAGGCATCATCGGAGCGACTCCAGCGGAAGATGCGGCGAGACTAGCAGCCGCGGCGTCCCAGGTGTTCACAAAACGTTAGCTGCGTGCGTATCGCGGAACACTGTTTTGTGGTCACCGCCGCAGCACGGTCACACAACGCGTTTTATTCTGGAGCACTTCCCCCAAGGAGTCCGTGCCCATGACGGCAACCCGCGAACTGGGCCGTTCCGGCCTGCATGTACGTCCGCTCGCCTTCGGTGGCAACGTGTTCGGCTGGAGCGCCGATGAGAAGGCCAGCTTCGCCCTGCTCGATGCCTTCGTCGACGCCGGCTTCAGCCTGGTCGACACCGCCGATGTGTATTCGGCCTGGGTGCCGGGCAATGCCGGTGGCGAATCGGAAACGCTGATCGGCAAGTGGTTCGCCCGCAGCGGCAAGCGCGACAAGGTGGTGCTGGCAACCAAGGTGGCCAAGTGGGCCGAGCGCCCCGGCCTGACCCCGGACAACATCAATGCCGCGGTGGAAGATTCGCTGCGCCGCCTGCAGACCGATGTCATCGATCTGTACCAGGCCCATGAAGACGATGAATCCACGCCGCTGGAAGCGACGCTGGCCGCGTTCGGGCGCCTGATCGAAGCCGGCAAGGTGCGTGCGATCGGTGCGTCCAACTACAGCGCCACGCGCCTGGCCGATGCGCTGAAGGTATCCACCGACTACAAACTGCCACGCTACGAAACCCTGCAGCCGGAGTACAACCTGTACGACCGCGCCGGCTACGAGAAGGAGCTGGAACCGCTGGTGCAGCGCGAACAGATCGGCGTGATCGGCTACTACGCCCTGGCCAGCGGCTTCCTCAGCGGCAAATACCGCACGCCGGCCGATGCGGCCAAGAGCCCGGCGCGTGGCGAGAACGTGGTGAAGCGCTATCTGAATCCGCGTGGCCTGCGCATCCTGCAGGCGCTGGATGACGTGGCCAGCAAGCACAGCGCCAGTGCCGCGCAGATCGCACTGGCGTGGCAGATCGCACGGCCGTCGATCACCGCGCCGATCGTCAGCGCCACCAGCGTCGAGCAGCTGCACGATCTGCTGGCGGCGGCAAACGTGTCGCTGAGCGTGCAGGATGTCGCGCAACTCGATGCCGCCAGCAAAGAAGGCTGAGGGGTAGTGCCGGCCGCTGGCCGGCATCGCACAATGCCGAAGAAAATAATTGAACAAAATGGTTGCGCACGAGTAAATCGTGGTTTATCGTGCGCACCTCGTTTCAACAACCACTGGAAACTTCCCTTGAACGCGCATTCCATCGCCATCGCCAAACTGCTGCCATGCCTGCGCATGGACGTGCTGGCGCGCGCGTTCGGCAAGGAAGTCCAGCTGACAACGGCCTGATACCCGCCCTGCGGAGATCGGCCACCCCGATCTCCGAGGCTTGACGACGCCCTCGGAACGCAAGTCCCGGGGGCGTTTTCGTTTGCGTCGGCACAAGGACCCGCGATGCCAGAACTGCACACCGCGCGGCAACCCGCCGCTCACTGACCCAGGTTTTTCCCGCCCCGCCGAAGGATTTACTTCGCGCGATTGGCGACACCTGGACATTATCTGCATCGCACCCAAACATTATCGCTCGCGATAATGTCGGTGGCCTGCACCCTCGATTCTCCAACGGTCCCGTTTCCACCACGGGCTGGTGCGCGCGGCGTTGCCGTGGCGTATGCCGGAGGTCGCGGACATGCCATCGCCTGGATCGCCTGCTGGAGGCAGGCGCCGGTTCGCCGGTACGCGGTTCGATTCCGCGCGATCCCCAACTGGATAGCTCAGCTTGGTCAGAGCAACGGATCCTGATTCCGTCTGTCGTGGGTTCGATTCCCACTCCAAACCACATGACCTCTCACGTCATGACTTGAAGCAACACCCGGGGCGCAAGCCCCAGCGGCCATCGTCGCCGTCCACGGACATCGCCTTCGGGCAGGAACGTGGAAGGCAACGGACCGCACGCCGGGCCCCGGCCCGCCGCTACTGCCAGCCACGTTCCGCACCGGTGCCGCCTGCCGGGAACGACGACGGCAGCAGAGCCGGTGCACCGAAGGCTCCGCGCGCGGACCGTCCGCCGATGGCCGCCCTCTTCCGCCGCCTGCACGTGGTGTGCAGCTGGCTGTGCCACGACCTGATCGACCCGGGTCATGGCGATTCATTCCCATCGGGTCGAACCACCAGAGCCATACAAGGAGAGACTCCCATGTTCTGGACCATCAAGGTCGTGATCGGCGACGGCGAGCGCGGCCTGGTGTATCGCAACCGTCGCTTCCAGCAGATCCTGCTGCCGGGCGTGCACCGCCTGTCGCTGTTCGGCGGCCGACCGCACGTGGACATCCACACCGCATCCAAGGGCGCGGCCTACACCGGCAGCGACCAGGACAGCCTGATCGAGGCACTGGGCGCGACGCTGGACACGCACTTCGTGCTGGCCAACGTCGGTGCCATCGAGGTCGGCCTGTTGCTGCGCAACGGCCGCATCGATGAAGTCCTGCCGCCGGGCAGCCGCCGTCTGTACTGGCGGGGTTCGGTCGACACCCAGGTGCGCGTGATGGCGCTGGGTGACGAGCCGCGCGTTCCGGCGGACGTGCAGCAGCGCCTGGGCCAGTTGGGCGTGCTGCCGCGTGTGGCAGTGATCAGCACCGTGCCGAGCGAGTCGGTCGGCCTGCTGTTCATCGATGGCACGCTGCGGCAGACGCTGGACGCCGGCCTGCACGCGTTCTGGAACTTCAACGGCAACGTATCGGTGGAGCGTGTGGAGCTGCGTGCCCGTTCGCTGGACGTGTCCGGCCAGGAACTGCTCAGCCGCGACAAGGTGACCCTGCGGGTGAACCTGGCCGCGACCGTGCAGGTGGTCGATCCGGTGCGTGCACACCGCACGCTCAGCAATGCCGACGAGTTCGTCTACCGGCAACTGCAGTTCGGCCTGCGCCAGGCGATCGCCGCGCGCAGCCTGGACGAGCTGCTGGGCGACAAGGCAGCACTGGACGGCGAGATCGCCGCCCATGTGCAGGCGGCGATCGAGGGCCACGGCGTGCGGCTGCTCGGCGTGGGCATCAAGGACGTGATCCTGCCGGGTGAGATGAAGGAGATCCTCAACGGTGTGGTGCTGGCCGAGAAGCAGGCCCAGGCCAGCGTGATCCGCCGTCGCGAGGAGGCCAACGCCACGCGTTCGCAGCTCAACACCGCAAAGCTGATCGAGGACAACCCGGTGCTGATGCGCTTGAAGGAGCTGGAGGCGCTGGAGAAGGTCACCGAGAAGATCGACAAGCTCACCGTGTTCGGCGGCCTGGAGGGCGTGCTGAAGCAGTTGGTGACGATCAGGTAGGGGGTCGCGGCGGCGCAGGGACGCGCCGCCGGCCCATCAAGGACAAACACAAAGACATGGACACTCAACAGAACTATCAATGGCTGCACGCCAAGGGCACCACGCCGATCAAGGGCTGGGTCAACGGTGTGCCGCTGGAAGCGCAGGCGCATGAGCAGCTGCGCAACATCGCCGCGATCCCGTTCGTCGGGCCGTGGGTGGCCGTGATGCCGGACGTGCATCTGGGCAAGGGCGCGACCGTGGGCTCGGTGATCCCGACCCGCGGTGCGATCATCCCGGCCGCGGTCGGTGTCGATATCGGCTGCGGCATGGCCGCCGTGCGCACCACGCTGCGTGCCAACGACCTGCCCGATGACCTGCGGCAGCTGCGCAACAGCATCGAGCGCGGCATCCCGGTCGGCAACGGGCGCGGCGGCGAGCACCACCGCATGCCCGACAGCATCCACACGCGGCTGGTGCAGTCCGGGCTGGCCGCCGGTCTGGAGAAGATCAAGGACAAGCACCGCAGGATCCGCACCGACAAGCTCGACCGCCAGCTGGGTACGCTGGGCGGCGGCAACCACTTCATCGAACTGTGCCTGGATGAGACGGACACGGTGTGGGTGATGCTGCACAGCGGATCACGCGGCACCGGCAACCTGATCGGCACCTACTTCATCGAGAAGGCGCGCGAGGAACTGGCCCGGCGCGTGCTCGGCTTCCATCTGCCGGACAAGGACCTGGCGTTCTTCATGGAGGGCGAGCCGCTGTTCGATGACTACGTCGAGGCGGTGTCGTGGGCGCAGGACTATGCCCGGCAGAACCGCGAGGCAATGATGTCGCGGGTGCTGGCCGAGATGCGCCACCGGCTGCCGAAGTTCCAGCTGGCAGCGATGGCGGTGAACTGCCACCACAACTACGTGCAGAAGGAGACGCACCACGGCCAGGAACTGCTGGTGACGCGCAAGGGCGCGGTCAGCGCGCGCGAGGGCGAGCTGGGCATCATTCCCGGCAGCATGGGCACGCGCAGCTACATCGTGCGTGGCAAGGGCAACGCGGACAGCTTCCACAGCTGCAGCCACGGTGCCGGCCGGGTGATGAGCCGTGGCACCGCGCGCCAGCAGATCACGCTGGCCCAGCATCGCGAAGCAACCGCGCACGTGGAATGCCGCAAGGACAGCGGCGTGCTGGACGAGTCACCGGCCGCGTACAAGTCGATCGACGACGTGATGGCGGCGCAGCTCGACCTGGTGGACGTGGTGCACACCCTGCGCCAGGTGCTGTGCGTGAAGGGATGATGGAGCGGTGCCGGCCAAGGCCGGCCTCTACCAGAGCAACACGTCGCGTCGGGGGTCAGATCCCTTTCTGCGAAAGGGATCTGACCCCGGCACATTCAGCGCGGCACGCTGTCTTCGGCCACCAGCGCATGGTGCACGCCGATGCCCGCGCGCACGCCTTCGGCGGCGGCCAGGGTGATGTTGCCTACCGTGGTCGCATCGCCCGCGGCGTATACGTTCGGCACCGAGGTCTGCTTCATCATGTCGACCTCGATCAGCACCCCCAGCGGGCTCTCGACCAATGTGCACCCCAGCTGCTGCACCAGCGGCGTGGCCATCGCCTGGGTAGCCGGTACGAACAGCGCACGCTGGGCGATGCGGCGGCCATCGGCCAGCTCCACTTCCAGCCAGGTCGGCTGGTCGCCCTGCACACCCAGCACGGGTGACGTCTCGATGTGCACGCCACGCTGCTGCATGGCGGCGCGTTCCTCATCGGTGATCTCCAGACCCATGCTGAAGAACGTGACATTGCCCCAGTCGGCGAACAGCGGCGCTTTGCTGGCCGACATCGGATGGCCACCGAGCAGGCCGATGGCGCCACCACCGACTTCATAGCCGTGGCAGTAGGGGCAGTGCAGCACGGTGCTGCCCCAACGCTCGGCCAGTCCGGGCAGCGCCGGCAGCTGGTCGACGATACCGCTGGCCAGCAGCAGCTTGCGCGCGGCCAGCACCTGGCCATCGGCGGTATGCACTTCCACGCCTTCGGCGGTGGTACGGGCGTGCTCTGCTTCGGCGTGCACCCAGCGTACCGTGGGATAGCCCAGCAACTGCTGGCGTGCAGTCTTCAGCAGCTCGGCACCACTGATGCCGTCCAGTCCCAGCACACCGTGCGAATGGCTGGCGAAACGGTTGCGCGGTGAACCGGCATCGATGACGGTGACCGGGCGGCGGGCACGGGCCAGGATCAGGCCGGCGGCGATGCCGGCATAGCTGCCGCCGACGATGAGCACATCAGGATTCATGGTGACCTTCCAGGGAACGGTGATGGGCGAGATGGCGGGCGAAGTCGGCGCCGAGCTGGTCCAGCGTGGTTGCCTGCAGCCGCGCCTCGAGCAGCCGCTGTGCTTCACGTGCGCCCTCCAGCAGGGCGCTGTTGACCAGTTGCTGGATCGGGCAGCCACCGCCGGAATCGCGGGCACCGACCTGCACCAGCGGCGGTGTGCCCACCGCCAGGTAGATGTCATGCAGGGTGATCGCTGCGGCATCGCGGGCCAGCAGGCTGCCGCCGCCGTGACCACGGGTGCTGCGCACCAGGCCGGCCTTGTGCAGTTGCGCCAGCAGGCGGCGGATCACCACCGGATGGGTCGGCAGGCATGACGCCAGCTGTTCGGAGGTGCGCGGCTGGGCATGCCCGACCAGATGCGCCATCACGTGCAGGGCGTCGGAAAGCGGGTTCGCGGATTTCATGTAACAACAATAGTTACATTTAATTCGCCTGTCGAGGGTCTGCTTTCGTTCCATATGGACACATCTGTCCTATGAAATAGTTTCTTCACATCGCTAAACGAAACGCGAATGTGATGCGCGTCGCACTTCAGCGCGTGCGCAGCGGGTCGATACCGCAGTGCCCCTTCCCGAGAGTTCTTCCCCATGAATGCGTCTGTCCGTGCTCCGCGCCTGCAGTCCAAGCTGCTCGGCGCGGTTTCTGTTGGTCTGGCCGTGGTCCTGCTGTGCGCTCTGGCCGGCCTGGCCTCCGCCTGGTTGAAGTTGTCCACCGAGGTTCCACCCGAAGTCGCGCACAGCCGCGATGCCGAACGCCTGCAGCGCGAGTTCCGCGGCCAGGTGCAGGAATGGAAGAACGTGCTGCTGCGCGGCCACGACGACGCGTTGCGCCAACGCCACCTGGACGCGTTCGACAGCGAGGGCCGTCTGGTCGAACAGCTGGCCAAGGGCCTGGTGACGAGCCCGGACGCGCACACGCGTGAACTGGCGCAGGCGTTCATCGGCCTGCACGCGCAGTTGCAGCAGGACTACCACGCAGCGCTGCAGGCCTTCGCCGAGGCCGGCTACGATCCCGCCGCCGGCGACAATCTCGTGCGCGGCAAGGATCGCCCGGTGGCGGCGGCACTGGATGCACTGAGCACGCATGCCACGCAGGTGGCCGAGGCGGCGCTGGCGGCCCGTTCGCACCAGGCGCGGCAGACACTGCTGCTGTGCGCGGCGTTGACCGTGCTGGCTGCCGTGCTGCTGTTGATCGGGCTGGCCTGGTGGCTGCGGCGTGCCGTGGTGCAGCCGGTGCTGGCGGTGGAAGCCGCTGCGCGTGCAGTGGCTGCCGGTGATCTGCAGCACGTTGTGCAGGTGCGCAGCCGCGACGAGATCGGTCGCCTCGCGCAGGCCATGCAGGCGGTGCAGTCCACGCTGCGCGGTGTGCTCGATGCACAGGCCACGATGGCACAGGCGCATGACGCCGGCACCATCAGCCACCGCATGGATGCCCGTGCCTTCCCCGGCGCGTTCGGCACGATGGTGGCCGACAGCAACGCGCTGGTCGATGCGCACATTCAGGTGAAGCTGCGCGCGATCGCGATCATGGGGCGCTACGCCATCGGCGACCTCAGCCAGGACATGGAGCGGCTGCCGGGCGAGAAGGCCGTGATCACCGAAGCACTGGATACCGCCAAGGCCAATCTGGGCACCATCAATGGCGAGATCCGCCGCCTGGCCGAAGCGGCCGCCGCCGGTGACTTCAGCCAGCGTGGCGACAGCGCGCGCTTCGAGCATGATTTCCGCGCGATGGTCGATGGCCTGAACCGCCTGATGCAGGCCACTGAACTGAACCTGGGCGAGGTCTCCAGCATGCTGCGTGCGATCGCCGATGGCCGCCTTGGCGCACGCATGCACGGTGATTTCCAGGGTGTGTTCGCACGCATCGCCGGCGATGCCAACACCACTGCCGCGCAGCTGGCCACCATCGTCACCGACATCAAGCACGCCTCCGGCAACATCCACACGGCTGCGGCGGAGATCGCCGCCGGCAACAATGATCTGTCGCGCCGCACCGAACAGCAGGCCGCCAACCTGGAAGAAACCGCTGCATCGATGGAGGAACTGACCTCCACCGTGCGCCAGAATGCCGAGCACGCCCGCCAGGCCAACCAGCTGGCGATCGGCGCGCACAGCGTCGCCTCGCACGGCGGCAACGTGGTCGGCCAGGTGGTGGCAACGATGGGCGCGATCGAAACCTCGTCGCGGCAGATCGCCGAGATCATCAGCGTGATCGATGGCATCGCGTTCCAGACCAACATCCTGGCGCTGAATGCCGCGGTGGAAGCGGCGCGCGCCGGTGAACAGGGCCGCGGCTTCGCGGTGGTCGCCAGCGAAGTGCGCACACTGGCACAGCGTTCGGCCGCTGCGGCGAAGGAGATCAAGTCGCTGATCGAGACCTCGGTGGAACAGGTCGGCCACGGCGCACAGCGGGTGCGCGAGGCCGGTGACACCATGGCCGAGATCGTGGCGTCGGTGCAGCGGGTGACCGACATCATGGCCGAGATTTCGGCGGCCTCGCAGGAGCAGAGCGCAGGTATCGAGCAGGTCAGCCAGACCGTGATCCAGATGGATGGCACCACCCAGCAGAACGCCGCGCTGGTGGAGGAAGCCAGTGCCGCCGCACGCAGCCTGGAACAACAGGCGAACCGGTTGATCGACGCGGTGGATGTGTTCGATCTGTCGACCACGGCGGCAGCGAAGGGCGGGCTGGCGCGCGCGGCCTGAGTGATCCGCTGGCCGGCAACCTCAGCGCACGTAATCGCTCTGTGCCATCGCGTCGGCCAGGTAGTCCACGAACGAGCTGATCCGCGCCGACACCGCGGTGTTGCGGTAGTACACCGCGTGGATCGGCTGGTATACATCCAGCGTCTGCGCCGCCAGCACTGGCACCAACGTGCCGGCAGCGCGGTCGCGATCGGTGACGAAGTCGGACAGGCAGGTGATGCCGACGCCTTCCACCGCCAGGCGGCGCAGCGTCTCGCCACTGGACACAGCGATATCCGGGCGCACCAGCAGCAACCCGTCCGACTCACCGGGCAGCGGCCAGCGGTTCAGCGATTCCGGCTCGTTGAAGCTGAGCAGCGTGTGCTGGCCCAGCGCGGCGACGCTGGCCGGTTCACCGTGCCTGGCCAGGTAGGCCGGGCTCGCCACCAACCGCAGTTGGCAACGCCCCAGCGGCCGCGCGTGCAGGGTGGAGTCGGCCAGCGGCCCGATCCGGATCGCCAGATCGGTGCGTCGCTCCAGCAGGTCGATGTAGCGGTCGGAACTGTTCAACTCCAGCTGCACGTCCGGGTAACGCGCGCGATAGCCGGCCACAAGCGGCGCAATCACGTGCAGCACGAACGGCATCGCCGCATCCACCCGCAGGCGCCCGGCCGGGCGCCCGCGGCGCGCCGCCATCTGTTCCTCGGCCGATTCCACCGCATCGACGATCGCGCGCGCATGGCGCAGGAACGCCTCGCCCTCGGCAGTCAGGTGCAGGCGGCGGGTGGTGCGGGTCAGCAGGGTAATCCCCAGCTTGTCCTCCAGCCGCCCCAGCGCGCGGCTCACGCCCGAGGGCGTCTGCCCCAGCTGCTCGGCGGCAGCACTGATCGAACCGCTGTCGATCACCGCCAGGAAGGCCTGCATTTCATCAAGCGTCGTCTTCATGCCCCTATTATTGACTGCACAGCAAGAGTGATTGGCGTGAAGACCGGTTTTTCCGCAAAGGTCGGCAGCGCAGACTGCGCAGCCTCTTCCTCCTGCTGGACCCTGTCATGATCCGTGGCATTCCCCTCGCCCTGCTGGCGTTGACCCTCGGTGCCTTCGCCATCGGCACCACCGAATTCGTCATCGTCGGCCTGATCCCGACCATTGCCGGCGACCTGCAGGTCAGCCTGCCTTCGGCCGGCCTGCTGGTCTCGCTGTACGCACTGGGCGTGGCCATCGGCGCACCGGTGCTGACCGCGCTCACCGGCCGCGTGCCGCGCAAGTCGCTGCTGGTTGCGCTGATGGTGCTGTTCACGCTCGGCAACGTCATCGCCTTCCTGGCACCGGGCTACACCTCGCTGATCCTTGCCCGCATCCTCACCGGCCTGGCCCACGGCGTGTTCTTCTCGATCGGCGCGATCATCGCCACCGCCGTAGTGCCGAAGGAGAAGGCCGCCAGCGCGATCGCCATCATGTTCACCGGCCTGACCGTGGCACTGGTGACCGGCGTGCCGCTGGGCACCTTCATCGGCCAGCACCTGGGCTGGCGCGCGACCTTCCTGGCGGTGGCCGGCCTCGGCGTGATCGCCCTGCTCGGCGCGCTGCTGTTCGTACCACGCAACCTGCCGCAGAGCGCACCGGCCAGCCTCCATCAGCAGCTGGCCGTACTGGGCCAGCCACGCCTGCTGCTGGTCTATGCGATGACCGCGCTGGGCTACGGCGGTACCTTCCTGGCCTTCACCTACCTGGCGCCGATCCTGCAGGACGTCACTGGCTTCTCCGCCAATGCGGTCAGCCTGGTGCTGCTGGTGTACGGCGTGTCGGTGGCGATCGGCAACCTGTGGGGCGGGCGCATGGCCGACCGCATGGGTCCGGTGCCCGCGCTGAAGCGCATCTTCGCATTGCTGGCCCTGGTGCTGTTCGTACTCACGTTCACTGCCTACAACACCTGGTTGATGCTGCTGACGGTGCTGGCGCTGGGCGCGGTGGCGTTCGGCAACGTGCCGGCGCTGCAGGTGTATGTGGTCAAGCAGGCGCAGCGCTACGCGCCGCAGGCGGCCGACGTGGCCTCGGGCCTGAACATCGCCGCGTTCAACGTTGGCATCGCCATGGGTGCCTCGCTGGGTGGCCTGGTGGTGGAGCACATCGGCCTGATGCATACGCCCTGGCTGGGCGCGCTGGTGGTCGCACTGGCCTACGTGCTGACCGCGCTCAGCGGCCGCCTCGACCGCCGTGATGGCATCGACCACCGCGCCGACGGCGTTGCCGCCACCGCGCATTGATTCATGCAATGCACCGTTGCCGGCATGCATGCGGTGCCTGTCCTACCCTCTTCCCTCTGCTACTCCCTTCCCCCGTTGGAGCTTCCCATGACTGTCCCCGCTTTCGGTCTCGGCACCTTCCGCCTCAAAGACCAGACCGTGATCGACTCGGTGCGCAACGCACTGGAGGTCGGCTACCGCGCCATCGATACCGCGCAGATCTACGGCAATGAAGCCGAAGTCGGCCAGGCCATCGCCGAGTCGGGCGTGCCGCGCGATGATCTGTACCTGACCACCAAGGTCTGGATCACCGAGTTCAAGCGCGATGCGCTGCTGGCCAGCCTGCGTACCAGCCTCGAGAAGCTGCGCACCGACCGCGTCGACCTGGCGCTGATCCACTGGCCGTCACCGAATGACAAGGTCGATGTGCCGATGGAGGAATACCTGCCAGCACTGGCCGAGGCCAAGGCGCAGGGGCTGACCAAGGCGATCGGCATCTCCAACTTCACCATCGCGCAGACCCGCAAGGCGATCGAGATCCTCGGCGCCGAGGCCATCGCCACCAACCAGATCGAGATCCACCCGTACCTGCAGAACCGCCTGCTGGTGAAGTTCCTGCAGGACAACGGCATCCACATCACCGCCTACATGAGCCTGGCCTATGGCGAAGTGCTGAAGGACCCGGTGATCCAGGCCATTGCCGGCCGTCACCAGGCCACGCCGGCGCAGGTTGCACTGGCGTGGGCGCTGCAGCAGGGCTTCTCGGTCATTCCGTCGTCGACCAAGCGCGAAAACCTGTCGAGCAACCTGGAAGCGGCAGCGATCCGCCTGACCGACGAAGACATGGCGCAGATCGCCAAGTTGGATCGTGGCCATCGTTTGGCGAATCCGGAAGGGATTGCCCCGGCCTGGGATTGAGGCATTGTTGTAGAGCCGAGCCCACGCTCGGCTCCTGGCCGCCTGCAGCCGAGCATGGCTCGGCTCTACAGGTAGATGCCGACCTTGGTCGGCGCTGGCCTCTGGTCAGTCGATGACACATCGTGCCGACCAAGGTCGGCACCTGCCAAAGGCAGCGCTATCCCTCGCCTTGCAGCAACCACCCACGCATGGCCGCACTGACCTCGTCCGGCTTTTCCATCGGTGCCAGGTGACCGCAATCAGGTACCACCACCAGCTGCGAATGCGGCGCCAGGGCGTGCATCTCCTCGCTCACCGCCAGCGGCGTGATGCGGTCGTTGGCGCCACAGATGATCAGCAGCGGGTCGCGGTAACCAGCCAGCACGTCATGGCCGTCGCGGCGCTCCAGCGCGCTCTGGCGCAGGAACACTTCGGCGCCCAACCGCGCGGTCATGTCGCGCACGCGCTGTACCAGCACGTAGTCGTCCAGCCGTGAGGCGTCGATGTAGCTGCGCATCAGCACATCGCCGAAGCCATGGAACTTGCCGGGCAGGCGCACGCTGGCCCGTTGGCTGCGGCGCTGTTCGGCACGTTCCGGTGAATCGGCGTGGATCGAGGTATCGACCAGCGCCAGCTGCAGCACGCGCTCCGGCGCGATGCGCAGGATCTGCTGGGCGACGAAACCGCCCAGCGAGAAACCGGCCAGCGCAAAGCGTTCCGGCGCCTGCGCCAGCACGTCCTCGGCCACGCCCTCCAGGGTTTCGCCGCGGGTCTGGTCGCCCACCGTGCAATCGGCGATGTCGGCCAGGTCAGCCAGCTGTGCGCGCCAGAGCTCGGCATCGTTGAGCAGGCCGGGCAGCAGCAACAGGGGGATACGGTCGGTCATGGGGGTATTGTCGCGCCGGTGCGGTGGCGGCGCCATGCCGCAACGGGCGGTTGCGTTGTAGAGTCGAGCCCTGCTCGACTGCTCCACAGCCAGTCGAGCATGGCTCGACTCTACAGAAGGCAGCGACACGGACGCGACCATGGCAGACCCCTACAACAGCGGTATCCCCTCCCCGCCCGCGCTGCGCTTCGACGATGCGCTGGTCACCACCGCCTTCGAGCTGCCCGGCCATCGCGTCGTGCGCAATCTGGGGGTGGTGCGCGGCATCACCGTGCGCTCGCGTTCGATCGTCGGCAACTTCCTGGGCGGCATCCAGACGCTCTTCGGTGGCAACATCACCATCTACACCGAGCTGTGCGAACAGGCCCGCGAGGAAACCTACCGCGACATGGTCAAGCACGCGCGGCAGCTGGGCGCCAACGCGATCATCGGCATGCGCTACGACGCCACCGACGTGATGACCGGGCTGACCGAGGTGCTGTGCTATGGCACGGCGGTGGTGGTGGAACCATTGCGTTGAAGCTGTAGAGCCGAGCCCATGCTCGGCTCAGGCGGCAATCAAGCCACCGGCGGAACGTCAGGCACCTCGACCTGCTGCACCGGCAGGGTCACCATCATCACCGTCGGGTCGTCCGGGTCCAGCTTGGTCTTGAAGCCCAGGCTCTGGCACATCGCCAGCATGGTGCTGTTCTCGCGCAGCACCTGGCCTTCGACCACGTCCAGGCCCAGCCACTTGGCGTACTCGATCATGATCGCCATCAACCGCCAGCCGATGCCGTGGCCCTTCAGGTCCGAACGGATCAGGATGCCGTACTCGCCACGGTGGTAATCGGCATCGGCGTGCAGGCGTACCGCGCCCAGCATTTCGCCGCTGCGCGGTTCGATCGCCACCAGCGCGATCGAGCGTGCGTAGTCGAGCTGGGTCAGGCGCGCGATGAACTCGTGGCTGAAGTGCTTCACCGACTGGAAGAAGCGCAGGCGCAGGTCCTCGTCGCTGACACGAGCGAAGAACGCGCGGAACAGAGCTTCGTCCTCCGGCCGCACCGGGCGCACGAAGGCACGGCCACCATCGGACAGCTCGATGGTGCGCTCCCACTCCTTCGGGTATGGGAACACCGAGAAACGCGGGTGGCCGCGGCCCTTGTGCAGGATGCGCGACGGCGCCACCGCCACGCGGGCATCGAGGGCGAGGATGCCCTTGCCGTCGACCAGCAGCGGGTTGATGTCCAGCGTGCGCACTTCGGGAATGTCGGCGGCCAGTTGTGCCAGCTTCACCAGCGCCAGCGCCAGTGCGCGCTCGTCAGCCGCCGGCACGTCACCGTAAGCCTTGAGGATGCGCGAGGCGCGGGTCTGGCCGATCAGCTCGTGGGCCAGGCGCAGGTCCAGCGGCGGCAGCGCAAGCGCCTTGTCGTTGATCACTTCGACGGCAGTGCCGCCGCGACCGACCACGATCACCGGACCGAACGTCGCGTCATCGGCGATGCCGACAATCAACTCGCGCGCCTTCGGGCGGACGATGGTCGGCTGTACCAGCAGGCCATCGATGCGTGCATCCGGCCGCAGCTGGCGTGCGCGCGACAGGATCGCGTTGGCCGCGCTCTGCACCGCCGGCAGCGTGGACAGGTTCAGGCGCACGCCATCCACTTCCGACTTGTGCGGAATATCCGGCGAGAGAATCTTCAGTGCGACCGTGGCACCGCGCTCCAGCAGCGGCTGCGCCAGATCCATCGCCTCGTGCGCATCGCGCGCATGCATCACCGGCGCGGAGGGAATGCCATAGGCCTTGAGCAGTTCATGCGTAGCCAGCGGGTCCAGCCACTGCTGGCCGTTGGCCAGTGCGGCCTCGACCAGTGTGCGCGCGGCGGCCGTGTCGACACTGAAATCCTGCGGCAGGCTGGGCGGCGTTTCCATCAACGCGTTCTGCGCTTCGCGGTAGCGCACCAGGTGCTGGAAGCCACGTACGGCTTCGGCCTCGGTCGGATAGGTCGGCACCCGTGCCGCGTTGAGCGTGGCGGTAGCCTGGTCGTCGTTGCCCAGCCACACCGCGAACACCGGCTTGTCGCGATGATGGCGCGGGCGCAGGCCGAGCGTGCGGGTGAGCGCTTGCGCGGCGTCCGCCGATGAGGTGAACGCGGTCGGCACGTTCACCACCATCACCGCGTCATTCTCGTTGTCGGCCAGCAGCGCTTCGATGGCCGCGGCATAGCGATCACCATCGGCGTCGACCACGATGTCGACCGGATTGCTGCGCGACCAGCCTTGCGGCAGCACCGCGTCGAGTTTCTCGACGGTGCTGTCGGACAGGTTGGCCAGCGTGCCGCGCAGCGCGATCAACTGGTCCACCGCAAGGCGACCCACGCCACCACCGTTGCTGAGGATGGCCAGGCGGCGACCGGGGAACGTCCCCAACCGACCCAGCGACTCGGCGGCGGTGAACAGTTCGTCCAGCGCACCCACGCGCAGCAGGCCGGCGCGGTTGAAGGCCGCGCCGTAGACGTCGTCGGCGCGGGCCAGGGCCTGCACATGGGTATCGCGGCTGCCCGGCTGCACGCGCTCGGCGCGGCCGGACTTCACCACCACCACCGGCTTGGCGCGGGCGGCGGCACGCGCGGCCGACATGAACTTGCGCGCGTCCTTGATCTGCTCGACGTAGAGCAGGATGGCGCGGGTGCGGTAGTCGGTGGCGAAGTAGTCGAGCAGATCGCCGAAGTCGACGTCCATCGTGTCGCCCAGCGAGACCACGGCGGAAAAGCCGACCGAGCGCGCCACGCCCCATTCCACCAGCGCGGCGGCAATGGCCGAGGATTCGGAGATCAGCGCGAGGTCGCCGGCCTGCGGGAAGTGCGCGGCGATGCTGGCATTAAGTCGCGCATGCGGTGCGATCACACCCAGGCAGTGCGGGCCCAGGATGCGCAGGCCATGCTTGCGCGCTACCGTTTCCACCTGTTCCGACAACGACCCCGGGCCTTCGCCCAGGTGTGCGGTGAGGATGATCGCCGCCTGCACGCCACGTTCGGCGGCGGTGCGCACCACCTGCGGCACGATCGCCGCCGGTGCAGTGATCACCACCAGGTCCGGCACCCAGTCCAGGTCCTTCAAGCGCTTGACCGTACGGATGCCATCGATCTCGGCGTGCCGCGGGTTGATCCACGCCACCTTGCCGGGGAAGCCGGTGCCACGCAGGTTACGCATCACCGCGCGCCCGGCCGAGCGCTCGCGCGGGCTGCCGCCGATCACCGCGACCGACTGCGGACGGAACACGGACTGCAGGTGGTAGGTACTCATGCGCCTACGGTACACGGACCGGCGCATCGGGCGCATGATCCAGCGCAAGCCCCCGGTCTCCGGGGTCGGATCCCTTCGCACAGCGATGGGCTCTGACCCCTGCGTGCCGACCAAGGTCGGCACCTACCGGAGCACGGTGGTTCCGGCTTACAGCAACGTGCCGTGCAGGATCATCGCCGCGATGCTGAAGTAGATCACCAGGCCGGTCACGTCCACCAGGGTGGCCACGAACGGCGCCGAAGCGCTGGCCGGGTCGAAGCCGAGCCGCTTCAGGATGAAGGGCAGCATCGAGCCGGACAGCGAACCGAAGGTGACGATGCCGACCAGCGCGGCGCCGATGGTGATCGCCAGCAGGATCCAGTGCTCGCCGTAGTCATGCAGGCCGCCCAGCTGCCAGATCACGATGCGCACGATGGCCAGGCAGCCGAGGATGGCGCCCAGCACCATGCCGGTCGGGATTTCGCGCAGGGCCACCTTCCACCAGTCGCGCAGGCGCAGTTCGCGAAGCGCCAGGCTGCGGATCAGCAGCGAGGTGGCCTGCGAGCCGGAGTTGCCGCCCGAACTCATGATCAGCGGAATGAACAGGGTCAGCACCACGGCGCGCGCCAGTTCATCCTCGTAGTGCTGCATCGCGCTGGCGGTCAGCATCTCACCCAGGAACAGCACGCTCAGCCAGCCGGCGCGTTTGCGCAGCATCTCGAAGAAGCCGATCTGCATGTACGGCTTGTCCAGCGCTTCCATGCCGCCGAACTTGTGCGCGTCTTCGGTGGACTCCTCGATCAGCGCATCGAGTACGTCGTCCACGGTGACGATGCCAAGCATCTGCTGCTGGTCGTCGACCACCGGGATCGCCAGCAGGTCGTGGCGGCGGATCAGCCGCGCCACTTCCTCCTGGTCCATCAGCGCATCCACGGTCACCGGCGGATTGACCTGGGCCACATCCAGGATCGATTCCTCGGGCAGGCCTGTGATCAGCCGGCGCATGGTCACTACCTGCTGCAGCTGCTGGCTGGCTGGGTCCAGCACGTAGATCGCGTACACCGTCTCGCGGGTGCGCTCGACCTGGCGGATGTGCTGCAGGGTCTGCGCCACCGTCCAGCTGGCAGGCACCGCCACGTACTCGGTGGTCATCAGCGCACCGGCAGTGTTCGGTGGGTAGCTGAGCAGCTTCTGGATGGCCTGGCGGGCGTCGGTGCCCAGCAGCGGGATCAGCCGCGCGCGCTCTTCTTCGTCCAGCTCGTGGACGATGTCGGTGGCGCGGTCATCGGCCATCAGGCCCAGCAGCGCCGCAGCCCGCGCCGGTGGCAGCGCGGCCACCAGCTCACCGCTGCGATGCAGCTCCGGCGCTTCGAGCATCTTCACTGCACGCGGCAACGGCAGCGCAGCCAGCGTTTCCGCGGCGCGGGTCAGTTCCAGCGTGTTGAGGAATTCCACCGCGTCGGCGGTGTTGTAGTTCGCCAGCGGTGCGGCCAGTGCGGCGGCATCGGCCACCGGGCGCAGCAATTGCTTCTGGTTCATCGGTTTTGCCTTGTGGGGGTGCGACCTCGCGCAACGCCAACGCAGGCAAACCGTCCCGATGTCAGGCGGTGGCCATCGCTGGCGTCGAACGAGGTCGACTTCTACTGTCGCTGGACATGGGTTGGGGACTCCGGGATGCGTGTGCTGGAGGACGCGCCGCCAGCGGCGGGCAGTCTGGACCCGTGGGCCATGCAGGTCAACCCGGCCACCCCGCGCCGACGGCCGGCGAGTTGTTCTCGTGCATACACAGGCCGGCGCGCATAATGTCGCGGTGGTGCTCACCACGCCCTCCCCCACCCGAACGGACGCACAGCGGGCTCCCCCGATGACCAGGTATTCCCATGCATAGCGGTGGTCTGGAACTGGCCCTGGTGCTGCTGCTGGCGGCGGTCATCGCCGTGCCGGTGTTCAAGAAGTTCGGCTTCGGCGCGGTGCTGGGCTACCTGGCGGCCGGCGTGGTGCTGGGCCCGGACGGGCTGGGCTTCGTGCAGGACGCCGACCGCATCCTCGGCGCCGCTGAGATCGGCGTGGTGATGCTGCTGTTCGTGATCGGCCTGGAACTGTCGCCGGCACGCCTGAAGGTGATGCGGCGCTCGGTGTTCGGCGCCGGTGCGGCACAGGTGGCGCTGTCCGGGCTGGTGCTGGGGGGATTGCTGCTGCTCGATCACTTCCAGTGGAAGAGCGCGCTGGTGGTGGGCGTGGCGCTGGCGCTGTCATCCACCGCGGTGGGCCTGCAGCTGCTGTCCGAGCACAAGGCGATCAACAGCGACCATGGCCGGCTGGGTTTTGCCATCCTGCTGTTCCAGGACCTGATCGCGATCCCGCTGCTGGCGGCCATCCCGCTGCTGGGCGGGGTGAAGAACGAGACCCTGCGCATCGAGGATGCGATGGTGGCGCTGGGTGCGCTGGCGGTGGTGATCCTGTGCGGGCGACCGGTGCTGCGCAAGGTGTTCAGCATCATCGCGCGCACCCGCAGCCCGGAAGTGTTCACCGCCACCGCCCTGCTGGTGGTGCTGGGTACCGCCTGGTTCATGCAGGAAGCCGGCCTCAGCCCCAGCCTGGGCGCCTTCCTGGCCGGGGTGCTGCTGTCCGATTCGGAGTTCCGGCACGAGCTGGAAGCACAGATCGAGCCGTTCAAGGGCCTGCTGCTGGGCCTGTTCTTCATCGCGGTGGGCATGGGCATCGACCTCGACCGCATCGCCGCCGAGCCCTGGCTGATCGCGGCGGGCGTGGCGATCCTGCTGGTGGTCAAGTTCGGCCTGCTGTACGTGATCGGGCGCATCGCCAGGCTCAGTTCACGGCAGTCGTTGCTGCTGGGCAGCGTGCTGTGGCTGGGCGGCGAGTTCGCCTTCGTGGTGTTCAACGAAGCGCAGCGCGCGCACCTGCTGGGCAACGCCAACCATGACCGGCTGGTGGCGATCGTCGGCCTGTCGATGGCGATCACGCCACTGCTGATGATCGCGCTGCTCAAGCTGCTCGGCCAGGAGAAGGTAACGCCGCGCGAGGCAGCCGAGGCCGACAAGGTGGCGCCGGACAACCGGCCGAAGGTGCTGATTGCCGGCATGGGCCGCTTCGGCCAGGTCATCGCGCGCCTGCTGACCGCGCAGAAGGTGCCGTTCGTGGCGCTGGAAGCGAATCCGGACACCGTGGCCGACCTGCGCCGCTTCGGCAACCAGCTGTATTACGGCGACCCGACCCGGCCAGAGATGCTGCGCGCTGCGGGCGGCGAACACATCGATGTGTTCGTGATCACCGTGGACGACCCGGAGACCAACCTGCGTGCAGTGCGCATGGTGCGCCGGCTGTACCCGGACGCGAAGGTGCTGGCGCGCGCACGCAACCGCCAGCATGCGTGGCGCCTGATGGACATGTCGGCCGAACCGTTCCGCGAAGTGTTCGGCACCAGCCTGGAAATGAGCGGGCGCGTGCTGACTGCATTGGGTGTTGCACCTGAAGTGGCCGAACGCCACGTGCAGCGCTTCCGCGAACACGACGAACAGCTGCTGCGCGATCAGTACCTGGTCTACGACGACGAGGCCGCGGTGATCCAGACCTCGCGCGATGCACGCAACGACCTGATGCACCTGTTCGAGGCCGACGCGGAAAGCGACGGCAAGTAGGCGTGCCGACCAACGGTCGGCACCCACCACAGATTGCGGTAGTGCCGGCCGCTGGCCGGCAGCCTCGGGATCCCGGAGGTTTCATGAGGTTGCCGGCCAGCGGCCGGCACTACCCGCAGCAGATTCCGGCGGCGCGGTGTCGGGGTCAGAGCCCTTTCCCTTGGAAAGGGATCCGACCCCGGCCTGTCAGCCGTTGTCGCGCAGGAACCGCGCCATCGACGAAACGCCCGGCACGCGCGGTTCGAACTCGCCGGCCACGTCGATGAAGCCGCGCATCACCGCGATCTCGCGCGGGCTGCGGTTGAGGCTGTCGCGCACTTCCGGATCGGCACCGGCGCGCAGCAGGCGCTGCACCAGCAGTGGCAGTCCATGCAGGGCCGCCAGATGCAGCGGGCCGAAGCCGCGCGGATCGCGCACGTCCAGGCTGACGTCCTCGTCCAGCAGGCGCTCCACCGCCGCCATCACCACCTGCTCGTCGCACGCGGTACCCGGCTCGGCGCGTGCGCCCAGCAGCAGCAGCAGCGGCGTGACCGAACCGGCAGCGGCCTGGTCCGGTTCGGCACCGGCCAGCAGCAGGGTATCGAGCAGGGCCAGCAGGCGCGAGCGATCGCGCGCACTGAAGCCGTACAGGGCAGCGCAATGCAGCGGCCCCAGCTGCTGCGCGTCACCGGCATGCACGTCGGCACCGGCGGTGAGGAGGCGCGCGACGATGTCCGGCAGGCCCAGCGCCGACGCCAGCATCAGCACGGTCACCCCACCCGGCAGGCGGTGTTCCAGCTTGGCGCCGGCATCGAGCAGGGCCGACACGATATCTACCTGGCGCATGCTGACCGCCGCCGACAGCGGCGTCGCACCACTGGCCGCGGCATGCTGCGGATCGGCGCCACGTGCCAGCAGCAGGTCGGTCACCGCCAAATGGCCACCACCGGCCGCACGCAGCAGCGCGGTGCAGCCCTGTGCATCGACCGCATCAACGGCGAAGCCCAGATCGATCAGGCGACGCACCGCATCCACGTCACCGGCCATCGCGGCGGCCGGCAGATCGGCCTCGCGCAGGGTACGGCGCGGCAACGGCCACACCCGCCAGTCCAGCCAGTCGGCCAGGTCACGGCGACCGATCGACAGCGCCACACCCAGCGGCGTCTGGCCGTCGGCGGCACGTGCTTCCGGCGAGGCGCCGTGCTGCACCAGCAGCTTCAGCGCGCCTTCGCGGGCCAATGCGGTGGCCAGGTGCAGTGCGGTCATGCCATGGCTGTCGCGTGCTTCGCGATCGACACCGGCCTTGAGCAGGGCCTGCTGCAGGCGCAGCCAGCCCAGACGCACCGCCAGCGACAGCGGCGGATCACCCGCCGGCGAGGCCGCGAACGGATCGGCGCCACGTTCCAGCAGCTCCAGTGCCAGCTGTTCCAGGCCACGGGCGGCCTGGTCGTGCTGCGCACAGGCGGCCAGGAAGCGCGCCAGGCCACCGCGTCCGGCCGGCGACAGGCCCCTCTGCAGCATCACCTGCAGCGCAGGCACCGCGTCGATGCCGCGCGACAGCAGCGCGAACATCGGCGTGTCGGCGCAGGCGTCACGCACATAGGGGTCGGCGCCGTGGCCGAGCAGCCAGTCGACCGCACGCGGCTCCAGTGCCAGTTCCGGATCGAGCAGCAGGCCACCCAGTTCTTCCGGCTGGCACAGCTTGGCCAGCGCCGCCATGCCATCGGTGTTGCCGAAGCCCAGTGCCTCGCGCAGCAGGGTCAACGGCGGTCGGTCCGGCAGCAGGCCGCTGGCGCTGGCCGCTTCGCCGCGCTCGGCCAGGCCATCGCTGACCGCAGCCGGCAACGGATAGGACGGGTCCAGCAGGGCCACGATCGCCCAACGACCGGCTTCGGCGGCGTAGTCCACCGCACGGCGGCCGACCGGATCGGTGGCATCGGCGGCGATGCCCAGTTCAACCAGGCGCTTGATCAGCAGCGGCGAGACATCTTCGGCCATCGCTGCCAGCTGCACCGCGTTGCGGCCTTCGCCATCCACCGCGACCAGGTCTGGCTTGTGCGGCAGCAGATGCTCGATCACGGCAGCGCGACCGGCACGGGCCGCTTCCAGCCACGGCGTACGGCCCAGCGCATCGCGCGCTTCCAGATTGGCGCCGGCACCCAGCAGCACGCCGATGATCTCGACGTGGCCAGCCAGTGCGGCCTCATGCAGCGCGCTGCGGCGCTGGCGATCACGCGCGTCGGCCCGCGCCTTGTGCTTGAGCAGCAGCTGCACGCCGGCCGGATCGTCGTCTTCGGTGGCGGCGGCAGCCAGCAGCACCGGGGTGCCTTCGGCCGGCTCGCTGCGTGCACCGCGTTCGAGCAGGAACCGCGCCAGGCGCCAGTTGCCGACCTGGCAGGCCACCGCCAACGGCGACCAGCCATCGTGGTTCAGTGCGTCGACTTCGGCTGCCGCATCACGCAGCAGCGCGGCCACACCCGGGTCGGAGCTGCGCGCAGCATGGTGCAGCGGGGTGTTGCCATCGCTGTCGGTGGCACGCGAATCGGCGCCGTTGGCGAGCAGGGTCATCACCGCTTCGGGGCGGCCATGCCAGCTGTCACGGGTGGCGGCCAGCAGCGGGGTCATGCCCCGGTGCGGCGCATTCACGTCGACGCCGCGGGCAATCAGCTCGCGCAGCAGGCGCAGGTCCGGCAGCACTGCGGCCAGTACGGCCAGGCTGCGCTGGTCGCGCCAGTTGGGGTCGGGCAGCGCATAGGGATCGGCACCGGCCTGCAGCAGCTGCAGGCCACGGTCGATGCGGCCCTGGCGGGCGGCTTCATACAGGGCCGGGGTCAGCTCCTGCGGCGCCATCGCCTCCAGCGGCGCAGTTTCGGTGGCGGCAGCGAACATCGGTTCGCGCTCGCTGCTGGCCGCGGTCAACGGACTCGAGCGCAGCGACACCAGCGGCGCTGGCGCCACCCGCTGCAGCAGCAGGTGCAGCAGTGGCGACAGCACCACCACCGCCAGCGCGGCAGGCCAGCGCGCGCTTTCCGGCAGCAGGCCCGGCCAGGCCGGCAGCACCACCAGTGCGGCCAGGGCGATCACCAGCGCGGCCACGCCCAGGCCACGCCACGCGGTCAGGTCGCGCCCGGCCAGCGCCTGCCAATGCTGGGCCAGGCTGCCGTCCAGGCGTTCAACATCGTTCCACAGCGGCCAGGTACGCCATGCCGCCAGCAGGCCGGCACTGACCAGCACGCTCAGGCCGAGCACCGCGGCCAGGCTGCCGCTGTCGCGCAGCGCCGCCAGCGGCCAGGCCAGCAGCAGCGCCAGCAGCAGCGGTGCGGCCGCCCACAACGCCAGCAGCGCCGGCAGGTCCTGGCGCGCGACGACCTTCAGCGGCAGCAGCGCACGGCTGCGACGCCACCACGACACACCCAGCGCGAACGCGGGCTGCGCCAGGGCGGCGAGGATCGCACCTGGAACGCCACCCACGGCAGCGCCCAACGCCAGTACGGCGCCAACGGCGAAGGCGATCGACAGGACGCGCGGACGGGAGGCGTCAGTCATAGTGCCGCGGCGTCAGACTGGCCACCGACGGCGGCACCTGCAGGTAGAACCCGCGTTCGCTCATTTCGCTGCGGACCTTGTCCGGATCGGCCTGGGCAAGGCGGCGCTGGGCATCCAGGGCCACGTCCAGGACGAAGGTGAGCGCACCCAGCGAGGTGAGCAGCGGCGCGGGCAGCGCGCTGAAATCATCGCGTCGGGGAACGTAGACGTAGGTGTCGGGCTTGAGTTGGCTTTTATAGACGTAGGCGTGCATGTCCGCGGGACAATAACCCGGGAAGAGCCATGATTGTGTCGGAAAGCCGACACCGGGGAAAGCCGTCAGCCGACGATGGCGGCGTGATCGACGGCGTTTCCCCAGCGGGGTTCAGCAATGTGGCGGCGGCGTTCAGGCAGCGCCGCCGCCACACGGGCGCTTACTTGACCTTGGCGTAGGTGCCCTTCAGCGCCACACCGGCGACGAAGGTGCCGGCCCAGCACTCGTAGTTGGTCGTGCTCTTGAACTCGTTCTTCTTGTAATAGCTGACGATGTCGACCACCGCGTTGGCGCCGCGCGACCTGGCGCCGTCCTGCAGCGCGCGCAGCGCCGACAGCGCAACCCAGCGGCAGGCCTCCGCGTCGCTCTTGTTGGCGGCGTTGGTCTTCTTGTTGGTCACGTCTTCGCCCAGGCGCTGCTGCACGCTCACCGGCTGTCCCGCCAGGTAGAAGCGCACGCTGCCGTCGATGCCGGCGTCCTTGGCAGCCTGCGAGCTGACCAGCTCCTGCAGGGACTGCTCGACGCGGGTATCGCGGGCGGAGGCGGTGGAGGTCAGGGCCAGCAGCGCGGTGGCCGTGGCGATCATCAGGGTGCGGCGCATCGGAACATCTCCTTGTCGAGGGTGCGGGTGGATAGCGGAAACGGTGCGGTGGGGCGGTGGATCACTCGCTCCAGCGGCGGAACACCAGCGAGGTGTTGATGCCGCCGAAGGCGAAGTTGTTGCTCATCACGTATTCGGCCTGCAGTTCGCGACCTTCCCCGGTGATGAAGTCGAGCTGGCCACAGCGCGGATCGACCTCGGCCAGGTTCAGGGTCGGCGCGAACCAGCCGGCGCGCATCATCTGGATGCTCAGCCAGGCCTCGAACGCACCGCAGGCACCCAGCATGTGGCCGACGTAGCTCTTCAGCGAGCTGATCGGCACGCGGTTGCCGAACACCTGCGCGGTCGCCTGGGTCTCGGCGATGTCACCGTGGTCGGTGGCGGTGCCGTGGGCGTTGACGTAGTCGATCTGCGCCGCGTCCAGGCCGGCATCCTCCAGCGCCAGGCGCATGGCCTGGGCCATGGTGTCGGCACTGGGCTGGGTGACGTGCTGGCCATCGCTGTTGGTGCCGTAGCCGACCACCTCGGCAAGGATGGTGGCGCCGCGCGCCTGCGCGTGCTCCAGGTCTTCCAGGATCAGCGTGCAGGCGCCCTCGCCCAGCACCAGGCCATCACGGCCGGCATCGAACGGGCGCGGGGTGGTCTGCGGCGCATCGTTGCGCACGCTGGTGGCGAACAGGGTGTCGAACACCGCCGCGGCGGTGGCATCGAGCTGCTCGGCACCGCCGGCCACCATCACCGTCTGCTTGCCGCTGCGGATGGCCTCATAGGCCGCGCCCACGCCCTGGCTGCCCGAGGTGCAGGCGCTGGAGGTGGTGTAGACGCGCCCGGACAGGCCGAAGAACACGCCGATGTTGACCGGCGCGGTGTGGCTCATCATCTTCAGGTAGGTGGTGGCACTGATGCCTTCGGTGGTGAACTCATTGAGCATGCGCCCGAATTCACCGGTGGCCTCGTGGCTGCCCGAGGACGAGCCGTAGGCCACGCCGGTACGGCCACTGCGCAGCACCGGGTGCTCGTGCAGGCCAGCTTCGCGCAGCGCCACCTCGGTGGCGCGCACCGACATGATCGCGACCTTGCCCATCGAGCGGGTGGTCTTGCGGTTGTAGTTCGGCGGCAGCTCGAAGTCCTGCGCCGGGGCGGCCAGCTTGGTGTTCAGGCCAGCGTAGACATCCCATTCGGGCATCGTGCGCACGGCATTGCGGCAACTGCGCAGGTGCGCTTCGATGGTCGGCCAGTCATGCCCGAGTGGGCTGATGGCGGCAGCACCGGTGACCACCACGCGACGATCGGCGGCCATCAGAGCATGCCTCCGTTCACCGAGATCACCTGGCGGGTGATGTAGCCGGCCGGCTCGGACAGCAGGAATGCAACCGTGGCCGCCACTTCGTCCGGACGACCGACACGGCCTGCGGGAATCAGCTTGAGCGCGTGTTCAACCACTTCGTCGTTGAGCATTTCGGTCTCGATCAGGCCCGGGGCCACGCAGTTGACGGTGATCTGGCGGCTGGCCAGTTCCAGCGCCAGCGCCTTGGTGGCACCGATGATGCCGGCCTTGGCGGCGCTGTAGTTGACCTGCCCGCGGTTGCCAGCCAGGCCGGACACCGACGACAGGGTGACGATGCGACCGGGCTTGCGCCGCCGCACCATCGGCATGATCAACGGATGCAGTACGTTGTAGAAGCCATCCAGATTGGTGTGGATCACCTGGTCCCAATCGTCCGCCGACAGCGCCGGGAAGGCGCCATCACGGGCGATGCCGGCGTTGCAGACCACGCCGTAGTACGCGCCATGCGCTTCGACATCGGCCTCCAGCACCGCGCGTGCGGCCTCGCGGTCGGCCACGTCGAACGCCAGCACGCGGGCCTGCTGGCCCAAGGCCTGGATCTCGGCCACCACGGCCTGTGCTTCTTCCAGGCGGCTGCGACAATGCACCACCACGTCGAAGCCATCGCGCGCGATGCGCAGCGCAATGGCCCGGCCGATGCCCCGGCTGGCGCCGGTCACCAGCACACTTCGATTCCCTGTCATGCCTGTCCACTCTCCAGATAGGCCATCGCGTCGGCCGGCTCGAACACCGACACGTTGGCTGTCGCCCATTCGTCCTCGCCCGCCAGGATGCGGCAGGCGAACATCCCCAATCCATTGTCGCCCAACAGCTCGCAGCGCGCCTGTACGCGCAGCCGGGTGCCACTGGGAAAGCCGCTGCAGCGGCTGCTGTAGCGCCGGCTGCCAAGCAGGAAGCCGAGCTGCGGCGGATTGCCGGCCGCACGTGCACGGCAACCGGCCCAGGCCGCGATGGCCTGCGCCATGTATTCGATGCCGACCCACGCCGGCACTTCGCCGTTCTCCACGAACAGCCCGGCTTCGGGCACCACCAGTTCGGCCTCGATGGCCTCCTGGTCCCACTGCGTGATGCGCTCCAGCAGGCACATGTCCTGGCGGTGCGGCACCACGTCCTCGATCGCGTACAGGGTGTTCATCGGCGCTCCAGCGCCAGCACGGCATTGCTGCCGCCGAAGGCGAACGAATTGCTCAGCACCCGCCGCGGCGCCTGCGCCAGGCAGGAGCCCGGCGCGACCAGCGGCAGCACCGGCAGTGCGGGGTCGGCCACGCCGTCCCACCAGTGCGGTGGCAGCTGCTGCTGCGGGTTCTCGGCCAGCAGGATCCAGCACAGCGCAGCCTCGATCGCACCCGAAGCGCCCAGCGTATGGCCGGTCAACGGCTTGGTGGAGCTGGCCGGTACGCCATTGCCCAGCACCTGCGAGACCGCCAGGCTTTCCATCGCATCGTTGTGCCCGGTGGCCGTGCCATGCAGGTTCACGTAGTCCACTTCGTCGGCGCCCCAGCCCGCGCGCAGCAGTGCCTGCTGCAGCGCGTCGATGGCGCCCAGCCCCTGCGGATCCGGCGCCGACATGTGATGGGCATCAGCCGATTCGCCCCACCCGGCCAGGCACACCGGACCCGGCTCGCGGGTAAGCAGGAACAGCGCGGCGCCCTCGCCGATGTTGATGCCGGCGCGGTGCTGCGAGAACGGATTGCAGCGCAGGGCCGACACCGATTCCAACGCGCTGAAGCCGGCCACGGTGAAGCGGCACAGCGAATCGGCACCGCCGGCAATCACCGCATCGACGATGCCGGCGCGCAGCATGCGCGCGGCCGACATCAGCGCCTTGGCGCTGGACGAACAGGCGGTGGACAGGGTCCATGCCGGCCCCTGCGCGCCGCTGCGCTGGCGCACGAACTGCGCGGCGGTGCCCATTTCCTGCTGGGCATAGTCGAACCCGGTCGGCCACTGGCCCTGCTCGGCGTGGCTGCGCAGGGCCTGCTCGGATTCACCGATGCCCGAGGTGCTGGTGCCCAGCACCACCGCCACGCGCTCGGCGCCATGGCGGGCGATCGCGGCGGCCACTGCCGGTGCGATCTGCGCCAGTGCCACGTCCAGTAGCGCGTTGTTGCGCCCGCGCAGCGGCACCGGCAGGTCCTCCAGCGCCGGCAGCGGCGTGCGCACTTCGCCCAGTGCCAGGGTGCGCCCCGGCAGCAGGCTGTCGTTGTCGCTGAGGCCGCCCGGCACATCGGCGAACATGGCCGAGGCCACCGCGGCGCGGCCATCGCCGAGCGCACAGACCACGCCCAGGTCGTTCAGGTAGATCGGTGCACTCATCGGTCCGGCCCGGCCATGTCGATCGATTCGATGCGCAGCGCGTAGCCTTCGGCGCGGTTGTCCAACTGCACGCTGCCATCGTCCAGGCGCTGCAGCTGCAGCCACACCGTGCCGTCGCGCGACAGGCTGCGCTGATGGCCGTCATCGCTGACCTGCCAACCTGCCGGCAACGCGGCGGCGATGGCCGCGGTCGGCCACAGCGCGAACTGCAGGTCATCCAGTACGCGCTCGGCACGCACCTGCGGCGGCAGCCACGGCGCGCGCTGCTGGGTCAGCTGCTGGCCGTCCCACTGCAGGCGCACGCCAGTCTGGCCCATCGCCTGCACCGCCAGCTGCACCTGCTGCGCATCGGCTTCCAGCAGAGCATCCAGGTCGCGCTCATGCGTGCCGAAGCGGAAATGCAGCTGCTGCTGCAGCGCCAGCGGCGCCGGCAGGCTGGCCGGTGACAGGCGCAGCGGCGGCAGCTCCACCAATGGCTTGGGCATGCGGCCGGCACAGGCGGCCAGCAGCAGGCACAGCAGCAGCGCTGCAGTACGGGCGATCAGGCGCTGCACAGCTGCTCCAGCACGCGCATGCGGCGGCCGCTTTCGTCGGCCACGTACGGGTTGTTGGTGTCCCAGGCGTAGCCGGCCAGGATGGAGCTGATCATGTCGCGCACTTCAGGCTGCTGCTGCGGGTGGTAGATGATCTTCTGGAAACCGCCTTCGTACCAGCTTTCGACGAAGCGGCGGAAGGTCTTCACACCGGCGCGCAGCGGGATCGAGAAGTCGGCTTCCCAGTCGACGGTTTCGCCGGCATAGCGGCGCGCCAGGCACTCGCTGGCCAGCTGCGCGGACTTGAAGGCGATGGTGACGCCGGAGGAGAACACCGGGTCGAGGAACTCGCCGGCATTGCCCAGCAGGGCGTAGCCCGGGCCCCACAGCGAACTGACATTGGCCGAGTAACCGGTGATCCGCCGCACCGGCAGCACCGCCCATTCGGCGTTGGCCAGCAGCCGGGTCAGGTTGGGGTCCTCGCCGACGATGGCCTGCAGCTTCTGCAGGTCGTCGCCTTCGTAGCGCTCGAAGAACGACGGCTCGGCGACCACGCCCAGCGAGCAGCAGCCGTTGGAGAACGGGATCGTCCAGTACCAGACGTCGATGTGCTCGGGATGGGTGGTGATCAGGATCTTGTTGCGATCGAAGTCCGCTTCGGCCGGAATGTTGTCGCGCACGTGGCAGAAGATCGCCCCGCGCACCGGGAAGTTGGACGGCGATTCCAGCTGCAGCAGGCGCGGCAGCAGGCGCGCGAAGCCGGAGGCGTCGAGGATGAAATCGGCCTCGATGCGGTACTCGCTGTCATCCGGACGACGCACGGTGACCGCCGGCTGCTCGCCCGGCTCGACCGCAAGCACTTCATCGCCGAAGCGCAGCGTAGTGCCCATGCGCTCGGCACCGCGCGCCAGCACGTTGTCGAAGTCGGCGCGCTGCACCTGGTAGGTGGTACCCCAACCGGGCGAGAACTTCTTCCTGAAGTCGAACGCGGTACGCGCCTCGCCATGCACGAAGGCGGCGCCGTTCTTGTGCTGGAACCCGGCCTCGACCACGTCCTGCAGCAGGCCTGCCGCTTCGATGTACTCCATGCTCTGCGGCAGCAGGCTTTCACCGATCGAGAAGCGCGGGAACTGCTGACGCTCCAGCATCAGCACCTGGCGACCCTGCTGGCGCAGCATCGCGGCGGCCACCGAGCCGGCCGGGCCCGCACCAATGATCAGGATTTCAGTACGTTCGACAGCATCCACAGCAGTATTCATCGGTGCGTCCTTGTTGCTCGATCAAGTGGAAAGAAGGAAGTCGGGAAACAGGCTCAGGCCGACGGCAGGTCGTGCGGCGGCGGCCTGAACAGCGGCGAGATCAGCCAGACCAGGCCGATGCCGAACAGCAGGGTCAGGCCGAACGCGCGCAGCGCCGGGGTCTGCGACAGGCCCAGCAGGCCGAACGACAACCAGGTGCTGGCCGCGCCCACGCACACCGCCAGCCAGGCACTGGCATCGCCGCGGTGCTCGATCAGGAAGATGCCGTAGTCGATGCCCATGCCCAGCAGCAGCATCAAAGCCAGCACGTTGAACAGCTGCAGCGGCTGGCCGAACAGGCCCAGCAGGCCCAGGGTCAGCGCACCGGCAATCAGGGTCGGCGCAAACACGCGCCAGGCCTGGCGGCGGTAGCGCAGCCACAGCGCGCCGAACACCAGCACGATGCCGACCAGCAGCAGCCCGCCCATCAGCTTGCGGTAGTGGCCCAGCAGCATGGAGAAGTCGGCGGTGCGATCCACCCAGCGCACGCCCGGCAGGCCTTCGGCCGCGCCCTGCAGGGTGGCCAGCGCATCGGCGCGCGACAGGTCATCGACCATCACCACGCTGATCATCTGCCCACCGACCTCACCCACCCACAGATGACGGAACGGCTGCGACGCCGGCGAGGCCAGGAACGCCTCTGCGGTCAGCGCCGTTGCGGCGAAGTACGGGCGCGGCAGCGGTTCGCCGACCGCCTCGGACACCGCATCCAGCACGCCCGGTTCCACCTTCGCGGTCAGCGCGGCATCGGCCTGCTGGCGTGCCGGCGACGGCAGCCAGTCGCTGATCGCGCGGTAGCCACCAATACGCTTGTCGTTGGCCAGCACACGCAGGCGTTCGGTCAGCGCTTCCTCACGCTGCAGCAGCTGCGCGGCGTCCGCACCCTGCACCAGGTAGAACTGCGCCGGGCTGGGCATGCCCAGCAGCTGGCTCAGGCGGATCTGCTGCGCCATCAGCGCCGGCGGCGAAGACTGCAGGCTGCGCAGGTCGTCGTTGCTGTGCAGGCGGGCGATGCCGATGGCAGACAGCGCCAGCGTGATCACCACGAACACCGTCACCGGGCGACGGCCATGCAACCGCGGGAAGCGCTCCAGCGTGTTGCCCAGCCACTGCGAAAAACGGGTCTGGCGGATCTCACCGCCATCCAGCCACGGGAACCAGAAGATCACCGTAAGGAAGGCGGCAGCCAGGCCGACCACCGAGAACAGCGCCATCTGGCGCAGGCCCGGGAACGGGGCCAGGCCCAATGCCAGGTAGGCCAGCGCGCTGGTCAGCAGCGCCAGCCAGAGGCCAGGCAGCAGGTGCCGCAGCAGCTTCCAGCGACGATCGGCCGGCTCGGCCTGGCGCGAAGCGAACCAGTGGATGCCGTAATCCTCGGCCACGCCCACCAGCGATGCACCGAACACCAGGGTCAGCACGTGCACCTTGCCGAACACCAGCACGGTCACCGCCAGCGCCACGCCACAGCCGATCAGCAATGACGCGGCCACCAGCAGGATCGGCCGCAGCGAACGGAACGCCAGCCACACCAGCAGCAGTACCGCCGCCAGTGAGCCCCAACCGATCGTGTTGATCTCCTGGTTGGCCTGCACCGCGGCCGCTTCGGCATGCAGCGGCACGCCGGCATGCAGGATCTCCAGATCCGGAGCGGCCGCTTTTGCTGCCTGCCCGGCACGTTCCAGCAGGCCGTCAAGATGGCGTTCGCCGTCGAGCTGGAACGCCGAACCCGGCGTGTCGAACTGCAGCGCGGCCCAATGCTTGTCCTCGGCTTCGAGCAGGCCGTCATCACCCAGCCGCAGTCCCGAACCCTGCGCCTGCTGCTGCCACCACTGCGGCCACAGCGACAACGGGTCCTGCCGCCAGTCGGTCAGGCGCGGCGCGCCCATCGGGCCGTACAGCGCGGCCAACGCCTGTTCGGCCAACGCGCCCGGCTCGCTGCCCTGCAGCTGCACGCGCTGGGCAGGTGTCAGCAGGCGGTCACGGTACGGCGCGTAGAACGCGCGCGCCTCATCGAACCAGCCTTCGATCGAGCCGCTGGGTACCAGCAGGGCGTGATCGGCGTCCTTGGCCATGGCCGCGGCAAAAGCCGCCTGCGCACGCTTGGCGGCGGCGCCGTCCTTGCTGCCCAGCAGCACCACCACCTGCCGCGAACTGCCATCGGCGATGCGCCGGGTGACATCGCTCAACAGGCGGTCGTGTGCATCCTGCGGCAGCAGGGCGAGGATGTCGGTGTCGATCCGCGATTGCTGGCTCCACAGGCGCCACTGCTGCGCGCCCATCACCAGCAGCACCAGCAGCCAGGCAATGCCCAGCCAGTGCCACCAGCGCCGCAACCGCTCCGGTGCGTTCGATGCGGCACCCTCACTCAAAGCGGCGCGCCTCGTCGGCATTGAGCGTGGCCGGCGTCTCGCTCAATGCGCTGAACTGGATCTGCGTGCGGTCCTTGTTGGCCTCCACGATCTCGACCTGGCGCACGTAGCGGTCACCCTGCAGGGTCAGCGATTCGAAAGCCTTGGCCAGCATCGCCGACTTCGGCGTCAGGCGCAGCCGCCAGCCCTGTCCTTCACGGCTGGCCGCCACGTTGAACTGGCTGGACAGCGCCTGTACGTCGCCACTCATCAGCGCGAACATGATCGCGTTCACCGAACGCATCGCCGGCTGCTGCCGTGCATCGAGCTCGACACGGGTGCTGCCATCGCGCTGGCGACTGAGGATGCGGTCGGCGGTGACCACCACTTCGGAAGGGAACGGCTTGAGCGTGGTCCAGATCACGCCGTGCTGGCGCGCGACCACGAACCGGCCCTGCGAGCGCAGCGGGTTCTTGAAGCCGCTGACCTGCTTTTCCTGGCTGAACTGGCCGCGCAGCACGTCCGGCCGCGCCACCGCCTGGGTGATCGCATCGATGGCGGGGTCGGCGGCCTGCACCAGCGGTGCGGCCAGCAGCAGCAACGCGCACAGCAGTGCACGCGCAAAACGGTTGGCTCGGTTCATGGCGCAGGCACTCCCAGGCGTTCCCACAGTACCGGCGGGCACTGGTACAGCATTTCCTTGCTGGTCGCGTCCACCGCAACCTGGATGGTCATCGCACGGGTCAGCACCTGGCCGCTCTGCGCATCGAGAATTTCGTACTCGATCTTCAGCCGGTTCTCCCATTCCACGATGCGCGCGATCACGCGCAGGGCCTGGTTGAACAGCAACGGACGCACGTACTTCACCCGCGCATCGACCACCGGCCACAGGTAGCCCGATTCAAGCATCTGCGGGTAGTCGTAGTCGTAGCGGCCGAGCAGCGCGCAGCGCGCGATCTCGAAGTACTTGAAGTAGTTGCCATGCCAGACCACGTTCATCGGATCGCAGTCATGGAAGGCGGGGGTCAACGCAATCTCGCCAACCCGTTCGATGGCCTCATTCACCGGCATACAGCTCCCAACGTTGCGCGCGGATCTCCACCAGCAGTTCCCGCAGTTCGCGATCCAGCGCGCGGTCTTCTTCAACCAGGGCGATGCGCTGCCCCAGGTCGGCGTACATGTCGGCCAGACTGCCATGCAGCTGCGCGTTCAGGCCAACCCGTTCGCGCAGCGCCAAGCCCTGGCGGGCGGCGATCAGCATCGCGGCCACCACCTGTTCAGTCAGCTCGATCACCCGCAGGCAATCGCGCGCGGCGATGGTGCCCATGCTGACCTTGTCCTGGTTGTGGCACTCGGTGGAACGCGAGAACACGCTGGCCGGCATGGTCTGCTTCAGCGCTTCGGCAGTCCAGGCCGACACGCTGATCTGCAGCGCCTTCAGGCCATGGTTGATGGCCGCACGCGGGCCAGTGGCCGCCGACAGGTTGGCCGGCAGGCCATGGTTGTAACGGGCATCGACCACCAGCGCCAGCTGCCGGTCGAGCAGATCGGCAACGTTGGCCACGGTGTTCTTCAGGGTGTCCATCGCCAGCGCGATGTGGCCGCCGTAGAAATGGCCGCCGTGCAGGATGCGCTCGCCGTCGGCATCGATCAGCGGGTTGTCGTTGGCGCTGTTCAGTTCGGTTTCGATCAGCTGGCGCAGGAACGGCAGGCTGTCCTCCAGCACGCCGATCACATGCGGCGCGCAGCGCAGCGAGTAGCGGTCCTGCAGGCGCTGTTCATTGCGCGGCGGACGCTCACTGTGCAGGTCGCTGCGCAGGCGCGCGGCGATGCGGCCCTGGCCAGGATGCGGCTTGGCTGCGAACAGGGTTTCGTCGAAGTGGTGCGCATTGCCGTCGCTGGACAGCACGTTGAACGCGGTCAGGCGCGTGGCCATGCGCGCCAGGTAGTCGGCGCGCTGCCAGGCCAGGCAGGCCAGGCCGGTCATCACCGCGGTACCGTTCATGATCGCCAGGCCTTCCTTCGGCCGCAGCTTCAGCGGGGTCATGCCGATCTTCGCCAGCACCTCGGCCGCCGGCTGCACGCGACCGTCGTGCAGCACCTCGCGCTCGCCGCACAGCACCGCCGCCACGTACGACAGCGGCGTCAGGTCACCGCTGGCACCCACCGAGCCTTCGGCCGGAATCAGCGGCAGTACATCGTGCTGCAGCAGCGTGGCCAGGCCTTCCAGCAGCGGCACGCTGACACCGGACATGCCGCGCACCAGCGAGGCCAGGCGCGCGGCCAGCACCGCACGGGTCTCTACCGGGTCCAGGTAACGGCCCAGGCCACAGCCATGGTAGGTGTACAGGTGGTGTGGCAGCTCAGCCACCAGCGCCGGCGGGATGTTCACCGTGCACGAATCGCCATAGCCGGTGGTCACACCATAGATCACACCGTCCTCGCGCAGCAGGCGATCAAGGAAGTCGGCACCGCGCTGGATGTGCGCACGGAACGCCGGCGCGTCACTCAGCGCGGCCTCGCACTGGCGCTGGGCCAGGGCAACCACATCTTCGATGGTCAACGGTGCATCGCCAAAGCGGCACACGGGTACGGCGTCAGTCGTCATGCGGAGCCTGATCCCAGAAGGGGAAGAAATTGAACCAGTCCAACGGGGACTGGATGACCTGGAGTTCCAGCCAGCGTGCGAAGCGCTGCGCCTGTTCGGCCAGTGCGGCGTCGCGCGAGCCACGCGGCAGCACGATGCGTTCGGCGAACTGTTCGAATGCCACGCGATAGCCCTCGCCCTGGTGCAGGCAGGCCATGGTGTAGACCGGGCAACCCAGCGCGGCGGCGAGCACATAGGCGCCGATCGGGAACGGCGCGCGGTGGCCAAGGAAATCGGCGGTGACGCTGCGGCCGCCCTGCACCGGCGTGCGGTCGCCGACGATGGCGACGAAGCCACCCGCCGCCACGCGCTCGGCCAGCATCACCGCCGTGGCCGGGCCCATTTCGGTTACCTGCACCAGTTCCACCGCTGCCAGTGGGTCCAGCCGCTGCAGCAGGCGGTTGAAGCGCTGCGCGTGCGCGGTGTGCACCAGCACGGTGATGCGGAAGCCCGGCACCTGTTCGGCCAGCACCTGGCACAGTTCCAGGCAGCCGATGTGCGCAGTGAGGATCAGCCCGCCTTCGCGGCGCGCGATCTTCTCCAGCACCAGGTCGCGATGCAGGTGGATGCGTTCGGCCGGATAGCGCCCGCCCAGGCCGAGGATCTTGTCCAGCATCGTGTCGGCAAACGCGAAGAAGTGGCGCAGGCTGTCACCCCGGGTCGGCGCGCGACCCAGCGCACCACTGTGCGCCTGCAGGCGCTGCAGGTACTGCGTCGAGGCCTGGCGGCCAACGCGGTTGCCCAGCCAGTGGCAGGCCACCACCGGCCACACGCACAGGCGGAACGGCCAGCGCCCGAACCAGCGGTGCACCCAGCACAGGAACAGCACGCCGGCCACCGACGTCGATTCGCCGATGTCGGCCCAGTGCGGGGCACCCTGCGCGGCCGCCATCTCAGCGCTGCCCCCGCAGGCGGCGCCACAGCAGGCGCGGTGCGCGCCAGAGCATGCCGAAGAACAGGCGGGTGTGCATGCGGCTGATGCGCACGTTGTCGCGCCACACATCGAAGTGGGACACACCGTCGGCCGGATAGGTCACGCGGGTGGCCAGGTGCTCGACCGGCACCTGCCGCCAGTACAGGCGCACCATCACTTCGGTATCGAAATCCATGCGCCGGCCGATGGTTTCCTCGCCGACCAGGCGCAGCACCGGCGGCAGTGGATACACGCGGAAGCCGCACATGGTGTCGCGCAGGTGCAGCGACAGCGTGTTGATCCAGACCCAGATGTGGGTGGCGTAGCGGCCGTACAGGCGCGCCTTTGGCACGCTCGCGTCGTAGGCCGGAATGCCACAGATCACTGCATCGGGATGCGAGCGCGCAGCCTCGATGAAGCGTGGCAGATCACTGGTATCGTGCTGGCCGTCGGCATCGATCTGCAGCACGTGGCTGTAGCCACGCGCGCCCGCCTCGGCGAAACCGGCCAGCATCGCCCCGCCCTTGCCCTGGTTGATGTCCAGGCGCAGCAGGTCGACGCCCTGGCGCTGTGCCAGCGAACGCAGTGATGCCGCGCACGCCTCATGCGAGCCATCGTCGACCAGCAGGCACGGCAGGCCGGCGGCCTGCACGCCGTCGACCACCGCCGCGATGGCGTGCTCGTGGTCGTAGACGGGTATCACCACCAGTGGCGCGAACGCGGCACCGGCAACGGCCGGGTCAGTCCGCATCAGCGAAAACCACCTTGCCGCTGGCATGCACACCATGGCTGGAGGTGTAGCGGAAGGCCAGCACGTTGCGTGCGGCATCCCAGTCCAGCCGCAGGGTCAGCTCATCGCCCGGGCGGGCCACGTGCTGGAACTTCACCGCATCCATGCGCAGGAAACCGCTCGGCATCGTGAACGCCTGGCGGCCGAAACGCACCGCCCAGTCCAGCTGGGCCACGCCGGGCAGGATCGCCGCCTGCGGGAAGTGGCCCTGGAACGGTCGCAATGCGGGATCGAGGGTCATGCGCAATGTGGCGCTGGCCGCATCACGCTGCTCCCAGACTGGCACCGGCATCAGCGGCTGGAACAGCGCCGCCAGTGCTGCCTGAGTGACCTTGCCCTGTGCGTTGATCGGCAGCGCCTGCACCAGTCGCCAGCGGCGCGGCCGGGTGACGGCATCATGGCCCTGTGCCAGGCGTGCCCCCAGACGCTGCGCGAGCGCGCGACGCGCGGCATCGCCACCGGCCAGCAATGCCGGGTCAGCCGGCACCACCACGGCAGCCAGCTGCTCGCGCTGCCCGGGTAGCACCAGCACGCGCACGTCATCCACTTCGGCGTCTTCGCGCAGCGCACGTTCCAGCGCATCCAGCGAAACGCGGCGTTCTTCAATCTTGACGATGCGGTCGGCACGGCCCAGCAGGCGGAAGCGGCCATCGGCCAGGGCTTCCACGCGGTCCTGGGTACGCCACCAGCCAGGGGTTTCCAGATGTGCGGAGGCCACCGCCAGGCAGCCCTCCTCGATGCGCCACTGCACACCCGGCAGCGGCTGCCACGGCGGCAGATCCGTATCCCAGCGGCGCCAGGCGATGCCGCCGGTTTCGCTGCTGCCGTAGACCTCGGTCGGGGCCACGCCCAGCCACTGCCGCACCTGCCGCGCAGCGTCTTCCGGCAGCGGGCCACCGGAGGAGAACACCGCACGCAGGCGACCCTGCAGGCTGGCCCAGTCAAGCTGCTCAGGCAGGCGTTTGAGATGGGCCGGGGTCGCCACCAGCACCGTGTCGGTACCGGACAGCGCCGCCACCAGGTCTTCGTGGAAGAACCGGCGCGGGTGGATCAGGCGGCCGGCAGCCAGCGGCCACAGCACGCGGAACAGCAGGCCATAGATGTGCTGGTGCGACACCGTGCCATGCACCTGCACGCCCTCCAGCTGCGCGCCGAAGGCCGCCTGCAGCGCCTCCACCTCGCGCGCCAGCTGGTCCAGGCGCTTGCCGATCGCGCTCGGCTGGCCAGTGCTGCCGGAGGTGAACACGCAGAGTTCGCAGGCACGCTCGTCCAGCGCCTGCAGTTCGTCATCCAGGGCGGCGTCCCGCGCCATCAGCGGGCGGTAATCGGCGGACACGTCGCCTGCGAAGCCGCTTACCTGCGACTGCAGCGCCTGCAGCGTGGCCGGCAGGTTGTCGGCGGCCAGGAACACCCGCTTGCCGGCATGCCAGGCACCAAACAGCGCCGCAGCGAAGGCCACCGCGTCGTCGAAGTACAGAGCCCAGTCACGGCCTTCGGCTGCCGCAAAGGCGCCGCGCCAGGCCAGCACCCGCTGGCGGAAGCCGGCGTGGTCGACCACCTCGCCGTCGCAGAGGCCGACGCCGCGCTGCGGCCGTGCCTCCAGCAGCAGCCGGTCCAGGGCGATCCACTCAGCCATGTGCGTGCGCCGCCTTCACCCGCCGCCGCACCAGCCACTCACCTGCGAACAACACGCCCATCATCACGTACGCCAACAATCCGTTGTAGAGCATCCAGACCCTGTCCGACGCGTACAGCGCGGTCAGCAGGGCCAGGCTGCCGTTGAAAACGAAGAAACCGCACCACACCTGGGTGACGCGGCGGGTATAGGCCACCGCGAACGGGGGCAGGTCCGGCTCCTGCAGCCGCGCCAGGCGCTCCACCAGCGGCGGCCCGAAACGCAGGCTGGTGCCGAACACCGCCAGCATCACCGCATTGACCAGCGCCGGGTACAGCTTCAACGGCAGGGCCTGGTTGAGCACGGTGGCCAGCACCGCCAGCAGGCCGGTGCCGGCGGCGGCCGCCCACCACAGCGGCTGTCGCGTGCTCAACGCACGCAGCAGGGCCAGGGTGAACAGCAGCAGCGACAGCCAGCGCGGCTCGAAACGGCCCATCGCCAGGTACACCAGCAGTGGATAGGCAAGCGAAATCGCTGCCACCACGACGGTACGTGCGCGAGCCATGGCGACGCCGCCAGCGCTGCGGTCAGGCGGCTGCCTGGTCCGGCAGCAGTCCATGCACGACATCGACGATGTCCTGCACGGTGCGCACGGCCTTGAACGCTTCCGGCTGCAGGTTGCGGCCGAGCAGCGGCTTCAGCTGAACGATCAGGTCGACCGCATCGATGCTGTCGATGTCCAGGTCGTCGTACAGGCGGGCCTCGGGGGTGATCCGGGCGGTTTCGATCTCGAAGCTGTCGGTCAGGATGCTGACGATGCGTTCGAACAGTTCATTCTTGGTCATGGCAATTCCTGGCGCCGTTACGACTGGCGGGCGGCGACGAACTCGCCGAGCGCGCGCACGCTGGAGAAATGGCGACGGGTTTCTTCCGAATCGGCCGAGAGGCTGACACCGTACTTCTTCTGCAGCGCCAGGCCCAGCTCCAGCGCGTCGATCGAATCCAGGCCGAGGCCCTCCACGAACAGCGGCGCGGTCGGATCGATGTCCTCCGGCGTGATGTCCTCCAGCGAAAGCGAGGAAATGATCAATTCCTTGATCTCGTGCTCAAGTGCTTGCACGGTTCGGATCTCCAGACAGGTCGAAGTAACGAGAAAGGTGCTCGGTGACGCGGCGTGCTGCCAAGGCATCCCCCCTTGGCGAGTCGTCATCGGCCAGGAAGGGCGCGATCGGGATATCTTCGCCGATCTGCAGCCGAACGTGAAAGCGACGTGAGGGGACACGATACCACTTCTGTCCCTTGGTCAACGTGGGCGGGGTACAGGTGATCCGCACCGGGGTGATGTCCAGCCGGCCCCGTACGGCGATGTTGGCGGCCCCGCGCTGCAGCCGCGGAGGCTGTCCGGGCACGCTGCGGGTGCCCTCCGGGAAGATCACCAGGGTGCCGCCGGCATGCACCGCCGCCACGCAGTCATCAACCAGGCCGGCGCCGTCATCGTTGGCGATGTAGCCGGCCGCCCGCACCGGGCCGCGCATGAACGGGTTGCAGGCCACGGCCCGCTTCACCACGCAGTCGGCGTTGGGCAGCAGCGAGATCAGGCAGACCACGTCGATCAGGGTCGGGTGATTGGCCAGCACCAGCAGACCGTCGCGCTGCAGGCGTTCACCGCCCTCGATCTGGTAGGTCATCACCCCCAGCGCGCGCATCAGGCGCAGGTGGCTGGCAAAGGCGACCTGGACCACGCGGCGGGCCCGGCGGCGGCGGACCACCGGGTCGCGCATCAGCAGCAGCACCGGCATCACCAGCACGCCCAGCAGCAGGCCGCCCACGCCGAATGCGACAAAGCTCAGGCCGGTACCAAACACCCGCCAGGCATGATCGAGGCGGCGCAGCGCCTCAGCCACGGCGCCCCCAGCACCAGCGCTGGCCGTGAGCGACATGCTCCAGCGCCGGCGCACCAGACAGCAGGAAGCGGTGCAGGTCCAGCGCATGCGGCAACAGGCCTGGCGCAGTGGTGGCCTGGCCTTCCGCCGGATGCCACTGCAGCGACAGCGTCGGCCGGCCCTCTGCCGGGGCAGTCAGGCGCCAGCACCATGCAAAGAACGGGTCAGGTTCGTCGGCGAACGTCGCGTAAATCTGGGGAAGCGGCGATTCATAGACCACCACCCGCACCTCGCGGGCACCCTCGGCCAGCAGGCCAGCGGCTTCCAGGCAGGCCGCCTCCACCGTCGCCTGCCCGGCGGCCAGCGCCAGGTAATTGCCGCGGTGGCCGCGGGCGATGGAGTACAGCGCGGCGATCGCGTTGTGCACGGACAGGCCGAATCCGGTCGGCGACAGCGGCTGCTCGCCAACCAGCGCGCCCAGCAGGTCCATCGAACGGGCCACGTCGCCGTGGCGGCTGGCGAACACCAGCGGCACGTCACTGTCCGCGCCCTGTCCATCCTCGCACCAGCACGCGGCCTGGATCGCCATCCGGCCCAGCCGCTCGATGCGGCGGCGCTGCATCGCTGGCACTTCGGCCAGCGCCGGCGTGTCCCCGCCGTGCGGCAGGTACGGCGCATCGGCCCAGCCCAGCCACTGGCTACGCTCACTCAGGCCGGGCGCCCAGGCGGCCCAGTCGACGATGGAGAATTCGATCATTTAGCGATGGTGCTTCAACGGGAGAACGATAGGCACGAGCCACTACGGCGACGCGCGGCGGCCCCCCGTTCCTGCAGCCGTGCGTCCGTCCAGGACGTCGCCGGCTGCCCCCCTGGCCGCCGGAAAGGAGCGCACGCTAGCACGTCCCGCCCAGAGTGTGCAGGTTTCACATTCCCCAACACGGGGCCCGGCAACGGCAGGCCCCGTGTTCAATCGATCAGTGGTAACCGGTGTCGGCGTGCACCTTGCCGCGGAATACCCGGTAGGACCACGCCGTATAGCCGAGGATGACCGGCAGCAATATGACCAGCCCGACCAGGGTGAAGCCCAGCGACGACGCCGGCGCGGCGGCCTGCCACAGGGTCATCGACGGTGGCAGCAGATAGGGCCACATGCCCAGCACCAGGCCGAGGAAGCCGAGCACGAACAGGGCCAGGCTGAGCAGGAACGGCGGCAGGTCACGGCGCGGGTGGGTGGCACTGCGCCACAGCGCGGCGGCCACCGCCAGGGTCAGCAACGGCACCGGCGAGAGCCACCAGAAGTTGCCGTCGCTGAACCAGCGCGCCATCAGGCGCGAATCGAGGAACGGCAGCCAGCTGCTGACCAGGCCCATCGCCGCGATCACCGCCACCACCAGCGGCCGGGTCATCTGCCGCGCCAGCGCCTGCACGCGCCCTTCGGTCTTCAGGATCAGCCAGGTGCTGCCCAGCAGCGCATAGCCGGCCACCAGCGCGGCGCCGGTCAGCATCGCAAACGGGCTGAACCAGGCGAACGGCCCGCCCTGATAGACGCCGTCCACCAGCGGGATGCCCTGCACCAGGGTGCCGAGGATCACGCCCTGGGCGAACGTGGCCAGCAGCGAACCGAGGCCGAACGCCACGCTCCACAACCGGCGCGATCGATGCGCCTTGAAGCGGAACTCGAAGGCCACGCCGCGGAATACCAGCGCCACCACCAGCAGCAGCACCGGCAGGTACAGCGCCGACAGTAGAACTGCGTACGCCTTGGGGAACGCCGCCAGCAGGCCGGCGCCGCCCAGTACCAGCCAGGTCTCGTTGCCGTCCCAGATCGGCGCGGCGGTGTTCATCATCAGGTCCAGCTGTTCCTCGTCCTCGGCGAACGGGGCGAGGATGCCGATGCCGAGCACGAAGCCGTCCAGCACCACGTACATCAGCACGCCGAAGCCGATCACCGCGAACCACGCCACCGGCAGCCAGGTCATCAGGTCCATGTCAGCGCTCCTCCAGCGGTTCGTCGGCGGCCGACAACGGACGTGCCGGGGTATGGCTGCCATGGTCCAGCGACGGCCCCTCGGCATACGGCTGCGGCCCATGCCGCAGGATCTTCACCAGGTACCAGATGCCCCAACCGAACACGAAGGCGTAGCCAACCACATAGACGCCCAGCGACAGCGCGGTCATCCACGCGCTCTGTGGCCCCACCGCATCGGCGGTGCGCAGCACGCCATACACCACCCACGGCTGGCGCCCCATCTCGGTGACGAACCAACCGGACAGCAGTGCGATGAAACCGCTGGGCAGCATCCAGTTCCAGCCGCGCAGCAGCCACGGCGAATCCAGCAGCTTCCTGCGCCACAGCTGGAACGCTGACACCCAGGCCAGCAGCAGCATCAACGTGCCCAGCCCGACCATGATGCGGAAGGCGAAGAACACCGGCGTCACCGGCGGACGTTCGCTGGCCGGCACCGAGGTGAGCGGATCGAAGGTGCCGTCCAGGCTGTGGGTGAGGATGACGCTGCCCAGCTTCGGGATGGCCACTTCGAAGTCGTTGCGCTCTTCCTTCTCGTTCGGCAGCGCGAACACCACCAGCGGCACGCCCTCGCCTTCCTTGGTTTCATGCCAATGCGCCTCCATCGCCGCGATCTTCATCGGCTGATGCTTGAGCGTGTTCAGGCCATGCATGTCGCCGACGAAGATCTGTACCGGCACGGTCAGTGCGGCGAACGCCACCGCTGCGATCAGCATGCGCCGCCCCGCTTCCACGTGCGTGCCCTTGCGCAGGTACCACGCGCCCACGCCACCAATCACGAAACAGGTAGTGATGAACGAACCCAGCGCCATGTGCGCCAGGCGATAGGGGAACGAGGGATTGAGCACCACCCGCCACCAGTCCACCGGATGCACGATGCCGTTGACCATCTCGTAGCCGGCCGGCGTATGCAGCCAGCTGTTGGACGACAGGATCCAGAACGTGGAGAACAGCGTGCCCAGCGCCACCATGCAGGTGGACAGGAAATGCAGGCGTGGCGAGACCCGGCCCCAGCCGAACATCATCACGCCGAGGAAGCTGGCTTCCAGGAAGAACGCGGTCAGCACCTCGTAGGTCAGCAGCGGGCCGATGACCGTGCCGGCCACTTCGCTCAATCGTGGCCAGTTGGTTCCGAACTGGAAGGCCATGACGATGCCGCTGACCACGCCCATGCCAAACGACACGGCGAAGATCTTCTGCCAGAAGAAATACAGCTCGCGCCACACGGGCAACTTCGTGCGCAGCCACCGCCATTCGATGAAGGCCAGCCAGCTGGCCGTACCGATGGTGAAGGCGGGGAACAGCACGTGGAAACTGATGACGAATCCGAACTGGATCCGGGACAACAACAACGCGTCCAAGGGACGCCTCCTGCCTGTGACCGGTGGGATACCGGACCACTTTAGGAGGATTTCGTTAAGGTGGGATGCGACCGGGTGACGCGCTGCTTCACTTTGTCGCAGGGACCGGCCGGGGAAGTGATGAACCGTCCTCAGCGCTGGGGGCCATTGGCCCCCAGTCGATTCATCATTGACGATTCTCCAGCAGGTATCCCCTGATCGCGGGGTCCAATCGGACCCTCAACGCAATCTCCTCGATCTGCGCCTCACTTAAACGATAGTTCGAGTCAGCAGGCATCTTCTTGACGAGGGGGACACTTTTCGGATTGGCGATGAACCATACATAGCCTCTCGCAACCCCAGCACGTGGCAGCCCGATCACATCGGAATCGGTCCCATCGGCCATACGCTCTGCTATGAGGCTCTTCGTATGCTCGGAGTTTTCATAGCGTGCGTTCATTGCCTGCAGCAGGGAGTTCTCATACTTCGCTCCCAATTCATCGCTCTGCATGAATCGGAAGTAGCCGTAGACGAAGCCAAGCACGACCGCAGACAGGAGAACCGCCGTTGAGACTTTCCGCATATGCGCCTCAATGATCCGGGTTGAACGACTCAAAGGCAGAGGGCGCAGTTGAGCCCTGCCAAAGCATGGAAATGCTTGCCGCGTTCATCGCTGCAATACCGCCCACCGATACTGGGAATGGGCTGCGGAACGGCATGAGCATCGAGCGAATTCCGCCGGCCGTCAGAGCGTCCTGGGTGCGCGTCGCGCAGGTGTCTCCCCAGGCTTTTACCGGTTCAGACTTGGGATTGGGCAGGCGAATTCCCCTCTTGGTCTCAAGCTGCGCGATCATTCGCGCCTCCTGCTCCGGACTGGTCTTGATCGTAATCAACGTACTGGTTCGGTACTCGGACTGCTTGTTTAGATAGTCTGTAAGTGAGCTACCGTAGTCCGTCAGGGTTCCATCGCTGTAAACACCCTTTCCCGTGAACGCGATGGCCACGTGTCCAGCGGCGTTGCCTGATGTCTCACCCCCGAGGATTACCAAGGTGTCCAGACCGAGAGGGTCCACACGGCTGATTGGATTGGCCCCGGTGTAGCTGTAGGTATTACTGCCCGCGGCCAGCCCGACCGGATCGCTTTGCACATACCGGCCTATGGCCGCGTCGTAGTCCCGGAATCCGTTGTACCAAAGCCCCGTTTCCTGATCGAAGTACTGACCGGGGAAACCGATGTTCAAACCACCGATGGAGTCCGTTCGCACAGAACGTCCATATGCATAGTTGTAGGCTTGCCAGACCACTGCCCGATCTGCGTTGCTGGCGGCCTCAGGACGGCCGAGGTGATCGCCGTGGATCTGGGAAATCGTCCCTTGCCGCGACAGTCCAACCAGCTCACCATCGAACCAAAGGTAATTGCTCCATATGCCACTGCCTCGTTCCGACATCAACCTGTTCTGCCCGGCGTACGTGTAATAGCTGGTACCGGCCGGGTTGATCTTCGCCAAGCGCTGGCCAAGCGGATTGAGAAGATACTGAGTGCCATATCCGTTGACCTGTGAGGATGTCATCCGGTTGAACGCTGAATAGCCGTAGGTGCGCTCGTCGCCAGCCGCATGCTCTGCGGTCCGGTTCCCCATCGCATCGTAGCTGTAGCTGCGTGATTCATCGCCAGGCTTGTTGGACGAGTACCCAAGCAGACGATTGCTGCCTGCATCGATGCTGAAGGTGCGGGTGTGGTTACCTTCGCCGAAAATCGTCCAGTTGCTGTTTTCATCGTAGCGCATCGTGTGGCCTTTCCCACCTCGCTGCTGCTCGGAAATACGGCCAAGACTGTCATAGCCGATCTGCTGGGAAGCACCGGGTTCAACTGCATCGTCGATTCGGGTAATTTCGTTGCCACTGCTGTAAGCGTAGGTTTTCGAAAGCACCGTTGAATTCGCGCCTGCGATAACCCTCGATTTCAAGCGCCCGTCGACGTCGAATTCCTGACGCTCCTGCAGCCCGTTGGCGAACTGCATGGATCGACGGGCACCGCCCGCCTGGTACTCTGCCTTGTCAACGAGGCGCACCGCCTGACCGTTCTGGATGACGGTCATCGCGTAGGGCGACCCATCCGAGTACTCGTATTGAACCTGCATACCATCGGGATAGGTGATGGTTCTCGGTCTGCGCATCTCGTCGTAGCTGTAGCGCATCGTCAGCAGCTGGCTGACGGTTCCCAGGCGCACGTCGTCACCGCGCTCGGCAACTTGTCCGTCCTGTGTGTAACTGAATGAGGTGATCGCTCCACCCTCTGTGACAGAGCACAACCTGCCTTTGCCGTTCATACAGTTGTCATAGCGGTAGGTCTGCACCTGCCCAGCGGCACTGGCCTGCAGCAGGCGTCCCTGGCCGTCGTACTGGTACGAGGTGTTTATGCCATCGCCGCGCGTGCTCGCCAACAACAGGCCCGCCGGACTGTACGCCAGCGTAGTCGTTCCCGAATCGGGGCTGTCCTGCGCAAGCAGGTTGCCCAGCCCGTCAAATTCATAGAGGGTAACCTTGCCACGAGGGTCTCTGATCTGGACCACGCGATCCGCCGTGTCATAGGTATATGAGGTCACCCCGCCATCGGGATGCGTCACCTTTGACATCCGCCCCAACGCGTCGTAAGTCATGACCAGCCTGCGTCCCAGAGAATCTACCGTCGCGGTGCGGCGGCCTTCTGCATCGTACTCATGGCGGGTCAGCTGACCGTTGTTTCCACGCTCAACGGTCATGCGGCCCAGTTCATCGTACTCAATCGACTTGCTGAGAATCACCGCCGACGCCAGTATCAACAATCCAGAACTCATCATTCTTCCTCGTAGCAGTTGACGCCGCTGCAGTTGGGGCCGCTGCCCTTCCCGCCAACGGTGATGCGATACTCGTGGTTCGGTCCGAAGCGGATACCCGCGTCCATCATCTGAAAGTAGCGGACGTGTGTTCTGGTCAGCGCTTCTGCAGTGGCCTCATAGCTCCAGTTGAACTGCGCTAGCTCGCCGGGGAGCACCCTGTGACCCAATGCGATCTGCTCCCCGGTGTTGAGCACCATCGCAGTACTTCCCGGATTCCAGACGGTGTTACCCGTGTTTCGTACCGTGAATGTAACGCTCCACGTCTGCTCATCACTGAGTGAAGTGCCGCGCTCGGGATTGATCAGATCAGCGCCACGCAGCATTGCGGGAACCGTAAATCCGCCCTGCGGTCCAACGAGCGAGTTCGGCCCTCCTGCCGGCGAAATGCCATGGATGAAAATACCTTTGCCGCCATGGGCACGACGCATCCCTGCGTCAAGCGGGAGAGTGAATCGATAAGCCCCTCCGCCAATCTGGCATGCCGCTGCCACTCCAGGCTCGCTTGCCTGATTCGCCGAACCCGAGACTGCGAACGTTCCTGCTCCTGCGGCCCCGCCTGCATAGAGGTGAACGTCGATGGAGCGAGCGACTCCGGTCGCGCATGCCCATCCGCGAACGTAGTAGTTCCAGTTAGAATCGTGACTGACTTCATCGATGTTCCCGACGACCATAGGCGCTGGCACGACCGAAGCTCCGCTTCCACCCAACGATCGATTCTGCCCGCCATCAACGGCGATACCGTAGACCGTTATCGTCTTCCCGCCATGCTGCAGGCGCAGATCGGCGGGCAGGCCAATGTGATACCGGTAGTTGCTTCCACCCGCCTTGCAGGACGTAGCAACCTGCGGCTCGCTCACGAGGTTGGCAGTGTTGCCACCAAGGAAGGAAGACCCGCCTGCAGCATCATTGGCGTAAACGTGGACGTCGATGGATCCGTCCATGCCCATGGAACACGCCCAGCCTTCAACGTACCAGTTCCAGTTGGTGTCGTGGGTCACGCGGTCAATCGCACCCGTCACCTGGGTGGTGACAGGGTATGCAGTTTCCATTACCTGCTCGAAGGTCACCTGCGATGCATTGTTGTAGCCGAATGCCCTTCGCGAGTACCCACCACGCTTGTTGGGAGACCACGTCTCCAAAAGACGCAGCGCGGAATCATAGTAGTTGTGGACCTGGCTGCCGTCGGGGTGGACAACCGTATCCACGAGGCCGGCGGGTGTATAGCTGTAGGTCGTGGTGAACGGCTTCCCGTCGACCGTGCTTGTTTCCTTGATCGTGCGGCCACGTGCATCGTACACATAGTCATTGATGGCGCCGTTGGCAGTCGTTATCCGACCCGGCTTTCCAAGGCCATTGTGATTCTCGAAGCGGATGCTGTGTCCCGATCCATTGGTATAGGCGATCAAGTCCCCCGCCACCGAGTACTGAAGGGTGGAGCGGTCTCCTGTACCCGGCAGTGGGCCATCGATCGTCATTTCGGCGACGAGGCCATTGCCGTGCAGGCGATAACCATAGGTAACCTGCTGCTCACGACCCGCACCAGCCGCAGTCAGGTCCTTGTTCGTGATGCTAAGGATGCGCCCCCTGGCGTCGTAGCTGTACCGTGTCGTGGCCTGGCCTGCCAGCGTCTGCGACAGCAGGCGATTGTTCGCCATGTCCCATTCGTAGGTCCAGGTCCGCGCCACGGGCGTACCTGCGGCTTCCACGCGCCGAAGGATGTGGCCCTGGCCGTCGTAGCTGTACTCGGTCACGACGCCCGCGAAGTCGGTGGTGCGTCGCTCGTAGCCGTTTTCGTCGTAGGCCTTCTCTTTGAAACTTGCAGGGCAGCTTCCGGCGGCACCGGACACCGAGACCAAGCGATCGTCTTGGTACGCATAGGTGGTCTTACGGCCCAGGGGCGTTGTCTCGGTAACATCTATGCGTACCGGAATCGCCTTTGCCGGGTCAGACGCTTGCGCGACCGGGGCCGAAGCAGCCATCGCAAACTGCTGCATGGGCTCATCCACCAGGCGTGGCCCGTGGCAGTTCTGCACACCATTGGGTCCGTACTCGCACATCCGCCGCTCTTCGTTGAATACGTAGCCGCCGGGCGGTAGCGGCGCAGGTGGCGGAATGACCGGCTTGCTGCTCTTCACATCGTAGGCGAACTGAAAGCGTTCAACGCCACCACTGTGCTGGGTCGAGGTTGCTCGCCCTTCAGCGTCGTAGGTGAAGGTCGAGTAGCGCGTGTCGTTGAATGCCTTACCGGTCAGTGCCCCGGGCAAGCGATTATCTTCGTAGAAGTACGTGATCGTGCTGCCCGGCAACAGAGCATTGGTCAGACGACCGGACCCTGCCCCACTTCCGAAGATGTTGTGGTCGTAATAGTAGCGATAGACATTCCCCGCCGGATCCGTGACCTTTGCCGCCATGCCGTTGGCCCATTCGAAGGCCACGAAGCGTCCCGACGTATGGGTCACCCGGTCGAGATAGTCCCCGCGATAGGTGAAAGTCCAACCTATTCCTTGTTCGTTCACGCGGGTGGTGATTCGCCCTGCTGCCGAGTATGTCTCATGCCCATTGACGTCGTTGAACAGGGTCAGCGAACCGTCCTGATTCCGCACGATGTAGGCGATCGGCAATGCCTTCTGTTCAACGAAGTTGCCGCTGGCGGCATCACGCTGGAAGCGGATCCGACGGCCATCGGGCCTCTGTGCCCAGATCGTCTTCCCGTCGGCGGCGACAGTAATCGAGTAGTCGAAGTTGCTCAGCCAGAATCGGCCAAAAAGACCACGGCCACTCCAGAAGGAGTTGTAGGTACGCGACAGTCGAAGCGGCATTGCACCTTCGCTGCTGAAATCGACTTCAGGTTCGACCTTATTGCCTGTCGAAAGCACAACGGGGTTGCCGCTCACTTCGCCAGCACAACGTGCCTTTTCCAGCTTGTCGGCGGTGCGCTGCTCTTCGACGCTTGGCGTGGTGATCGACCCGCCCGAACCAGCGCCGGGCCCACGATCCCAATCACCGTTGTTGCTGTTGCCACCGCCACCACCCCAGCCACCCCAGCCCATATCCACGATGCCATCGTCCCAGCATTCGACCTGGGACGCTGAGACCGGTTGGCTTTCCTGGTTGAACGTCATCCCCGTCACGGTCGTCACACAGTGGCGTGCTGCCTGCGCGTGTGGGGAGAAAGAGGAGGCTCCGAAGCCGACGATCGCCAACGCCAGAAGGCTGGGCCGACCAAGGTGGTACGAGTTTTCGAGTTGCACTTGCTGATTCCTGTCAGGCGCATTGCTCGCCATCGGGGAACGCGAAATGCTTCCGCCATCCATGGCGACACAACCAAGGCGGCGATCTTCACATTTGTATTCACAAAACACAATTTGTTCATGCTTCGTCCGGGACGTCGCTACGGCGGGGCCGGCGGGCCGGCCCAACGAGGTTGCGATTCAGCCCCGGAAGTACCAGACGCCTGCCGCCACCAACGCCCCAACCAGCACCACCTGCACCACCACGTACCACACACCACTGTCGCGCGATTCAGAAGTAATGCGCTTCTGCAGCGCCTCGCTCACATCCGGCGCGTCTTCCTGCTGCGCCTGCTCACGCAACGCCTGGGCCAGCGCGCGCTCTTCCGCATCGCGGGGGTCGGTTGGTAGGTTCACAGCAGTTCTCCAGCGGAGGCGTGCCGCGTCAGTTCCTGCTTCAGGACCTGGCGCGCGCGGTGCAGGTGGCTCTTGATGGTACCGCGCGCCAGCCCGGTCACCTGCTCGATCTCGGCCAGATCGAAATCCTCCAGGTAGTGCAACCCGACGATCAGCCGCTGTGGCGCACTCAGCCGTTCCAGTGCCGCGCCCAGCTGGCGCCCGGCCTGCAGCATCTCGCTCAGTTCGGCCGGGCCCGGGCCTTCATCACCGATGCCAAGTTCTTCCGGCACCTCCACCGCAACCATCCATTGCGCTTCCAGGCGTCGCCGTCGCAGGTGCTGCAGCGCGGTGGTGTAGGCCACCCGCGAAACCCAGGTACGCAACGAAGATTCAAATCGGAACCGGTGCAACTGGCGGAACACCGCCAGGAAGGTTTCCTGCAGCAGATCGGCCACCTGGTCGCGGTCGCCAACCATGCGACCGATCACGTGCGCGCAGGTGCGCTGATGCGCCTGCACCAGCTGCGCGAACGCCGGCTGCGAACCATCGATGATGGCGCGGACCAGAGCGCGGTCGTCATCTGCGTCGGGTATGGGCTCGGCGGGGACGTCGCGGCGACGCCCCCGCAATGCAGCCAATGCTCCACCCAGCAGGCTCATGCGCGGGGCGCCCCCTGTGCCCGTGGCATGCCTGCCTCAGCCCTTGCGGACGGCGGGACGGGTGAAGTGCCAGGCCAGCAGCTGGCCGAGGCCGGCGCTGCCGACCATCGCGGCGGCGGCGCCGAAGGTCAGTTCGCGTGCACCGATCGCCTCCAGCAGGCCCATTGCCACGGCCAGGCTGACCAGGCTGATGCCCCAGCGCAGCGCGCCCTGGCGGCGGCGCTCTTCTTCCAGCACGGCCAGCGAGCGGATCACTTCCTCCGGCACGTGCGGGGCCACCAGCTTGCTGCGCGCGCGCGCATCGGCAATGGCATGGATCGCGTAGGCGATGCAGATGAAGAGGGTGATCGGGATCAGTTCCTGCATGGTCGGGCTCCTGTTCGATGGATGATGCGGGTTCAGGAGAATGGATGCGCGACCACGGCAACCGGTTGCACTAGCTGCCTGCCACCTCGTCGCTGGCGCCGGGCGTGTCCGCCGGGTCCGGGAAATAGGTCTCCACCTGGAAACCCAGCTGCAGGTCCGCCATCAGTCGCAGCAACTGCTGATCCAGCACAAAACCCGCCCATGCGGTCTTTCCAAAGATGCCGACACGCACGCCGATCGCAGCCCCCTCCTGCAGCAGTTCCCCGATCACATCGGCGCGTGCCCGCAGGAGATCGACCAACGCCGGCCAGGCATCCATCACCCAGCCGTCCTTGCCCCTCTCCAGTACGAACACCACGCGGGTCTCCGCATGCCCCCTGATCAGGCTGCCGTCGCGATCCCGGCACCCGGTTCCGATGTCTCGGGAAAACGCCGGTTCCAGATCCAGCCGGGCGGCAATCCCGGCGCCGACCTCTGTTGGGTGCTGCACGCGCAGCGAGATCCTGTAGTCGTAGCAGTACATATCGGTTCCATCCGAACGGAATGGCCATCATGCCGCACACGCCGTCGCAGCGACTTGGAGGGGGCCATTTTGCCGATTCCGCTGCCATGACCTGTGGCCCCTGCCCCCGGCCCTTGCGGCTGCTACGCTTGGCCGGTTTCCTCTTCTGGTGCCGTCCGCCCATGTCCCGAGTGCTGCCCCTGTCCCTCCTGCTGTCGGCCGTGCTGGCCGCACCGGCTGCGCATGCCGCGCCGACGCCGATCACCATCGAACAGGCCATGGCCGACCCGGACTGGATCGGTCCGCCGGTCGAAAAGGCCTGGTGGTCGTGGAACAGCCAGCAGGTGGAATACCAGCTCAAGCGCAACGGCAGCCCGGTGCGCGATACCTTCCGCCAGCCGGTGGCCGGTGGCGTGGCCGCACAGGTGGCCGATGACCAGCGCGGCACCCTGGACGTGGCCGAGCCGGTCTACGACCGCAGCCGCAGCCGCAGCGCCTTCGTCCGCAATGGCGACGTGTTCGTACGCGACCTGCGCAGTGGCGCGCTGACCCAGCTGACCCGCAGCAACGAGCGCGCGGGCAACGTGAACTTCGCTGCCGACAGTGGCGTGATCTGGCGCGTCGGCCAGAACTGGTTCCACTGGACCGCCGCCAGCGGTGTGCAGCAGGTGGCCAGCCTGAAGGCCGAGAAGGATCCGCGTACGCCGCCGAAGGCCGACGTGCTGCGCGACCAGCAGCTGCGCACGCTGGAAACCCTGCGCCGCGACCGCGACCAGCGCGAAGCACTGAAGGACCAGGACCAGCGCTGGCGCCAGGCCGACCCGACCCGCGCACCGGGTCCGGTGTACCTGGGCACCGACGTGGAGATCGCCGACAGCGTGCTGTCGCCGGACCTGACCCACCTGATCGTGGTGACCAAGCCGAAGGACTTCGATGACGGCCGCGGCGGCAAGATGCCGCTGTACGTGACCGAGTCGGGCTACGAGGAAACCGAAGACACCCGCACCCGCGTCGGCCGCAACGGCTTCGAGCCGCACACCCTGTGGTACGTGGACGTGCGCACCGGCAAGGCCGAGAAGGTTTCGCTGGCCGGCCTGCCTGGCATCAGCACCGATCCGCTGGCCGAGCTGCGCCGCAAGGCCGGCAAGGACGCGCTGAAGGGCGAGCGCAGCCTGCAGGTGATGAGCGACTTCATGGGCGGTGGCATCCGCTGGAGCCCCGATGGCCAGCAGGCCGCGGTGATGCTGCGTGCCAACGACAACAAGGACCGCTGGATCATCAGCGTCAACGCTGCCGATGGCCGCGTGCAGAACCGCCATCGCCTGACCGACAACGGCTGGATCAACTGGGGCTTCAATGATTTCGGCTGGATGGCCGATGGCCGCACGCTGTGGCTGCTGTCGGAGGAATCGGGCTTCTCGCACCTGTACACCCAGGCCGGCACCGCCAAGCCGCAGGCACTGACCAGCGGCAAGTGGGAAACCTCGGCGCCGGTGCCGTCGGCCGATGGCAAGGGCTTCTACTTCCTGTGCAACCAGCAGGCCCCGCATGACTACGAAGTCTGCGCGGTCGACACCGGCAGCCGCCAGGTGCGCGAGCTGACCAGCCTCAACGGCGTGGAAGACTTCTCGCTGTCGCCGGACGGCCAGCAGCTGCTGGTGCGCTACTCCGGCGCCTACCTGCCGCCGCAGCTGGCCGTGCTGCCGAGCACCGGTGGCCAGGCCCGCGTGCTGACCGACACCCGCACCGCTGACTACAAGGCGCGCCAGTGGATCCAGCCGAAGCTGGTGGCAGTGCCATCCAAGCATGGCGCCGGCGTGGTCTGGGCCAAGTACTACGAACCGGAAAACAAGGAACCGGGGAAGAAGTACCCGATCGTGATGTTCGTGCACGGCGCCGGCTACCTGCAGAACGTGCACCAGCGCTACCCGGCCTACTTCCGCGAGCAGATGTTCCACAACCTGCTGGTGCAGAAGGGCTACATCGTGCTGGACATGGATTACCGCGGCAGCGAGGGCTACGGCCGCGACTGGCGTACGGCGATCTACCGCAACATGGGCCACCCGGAACTGGAAGACTACAAGGACGGCCTGGACTGGCTGGTCGATACCCAGCAGGGTGACCGCGATCATGCCGGCATCTACGGCGGTTCCTACGGCGGCTTCATGACCTTCATGGCGCTGTTCCGCTCGCCGGGTACGTTCAAGGCCGGCGCCGCGCTGCGCCCGGTGGTCGACTGGCACCAGTACAACCATGGCTACACCAGCAACATCCTCAACACCCCGGACATCGATCCGGAGGCGTACCGCGTGTCCTCGCCGATCGAGTACGCGCAGAACCTGCAGGACAACCTGCTGATCGCCCACGGCATGATGGATGACAACGTGTTCTTCCAGGACTCGGTGAACCTCACCCAGCGCCTGATCGAACTGCACAAGGACAACTGGTCGATCGCACCGTACCCGCTGGAGCGCCACGGCTACGTCCGCGCCGATTCCTGGCTGGACCAGTACAAGCGCATCCTCAAGCTGTTCGAGCAGAACCTGAAGTGAGCAACGCCGCGGCCACGATCCACATCGTGGCCGCGGTCATCCTGGATGACCGCGGCCGGGCGCTGGTGGTGCGCAAGCACGGCGCCACCCGCTTCATCCAGCCCGGCGGCAAGCCCGAACCCGGCGAAGCGCCACTGCAGGCGCTGGCCCGTGAGCTGGACGAGGAACTCGGCGTGCAGCTGTGCACCGATGCCTCCATCGCGCTGGGCACGTTCCAGGACTGGGCGGTGAACGAGCCCGGCCACCGCGTGCAGGCCCAGGCCTGGTGGGTGCAGGTGGACGGCATGCCACAGGCACGCGCGGAGATCGCCGAACTGGCCTGGGTGCCGTTGCAGCCACCGCACGGCCTGCCCTTGGCACCGCTGAGCGAACACCATATCCTGCCGGCCGTCGCCACCCGGGTGACGGCCCGCTGATCGCGCGGGCACCGATTGCAAGGACACCGGATGTCAGTGCCGCTCCCGCCGCCCTCGTTGCAGCCTTCGCCCTACCACGCGTGGATTCGGCCACTGGTCCAGGCCTCCTTCTGGCTGTCCGCGTTGCTGACCGGCTATTTCGCGCTGCAGGGTCTGCTGGTGTGGCCGCTGCACGACGCTCCACTCTGGCAGCAGCTGGCGGGTGAAGCACAGCATCGGCAGATGCACAGCCTGACCTGGCTGCTGGCGCACCCGGTGGGTGCCTCGATGATCACCGCACTGCTCTGCCTGGTCTCGGCCGTGGCCAGCTGGGGGCTGCTGCGCGAGCGCCGCTGGGGCCTGTGGTGCTTCGTGGTGATGCTGCTGGTGAGCGCACTGGCCAATTTCGCGATCACCTGGTGGTTGGACGTGTTCATGCGCGACATGATCGTGCTGCTTGCCGACGAGCCGGAGATGCAGCAATCGCTGCAGCCGCGTCGCTGGATGATGACCTTCACCCTGCTGGGCACTTCGGTGCTGTTCCTGGGCCTGCAGGGCTGGCTGGCCTGGCGCCTGTTGCGACCCGACATCCGCTCGCGCTTCCACTGAGCCCCGTCCCCTTCTCGCACGACAAGGACCGTCGCATGCGCTTGCTGACTCTTTTCCCTGCCCTGTTGCTGTTCGCCGCGCTGCCTGCCAGTGCCGATGCCCTGCGCTGCGGCGAGTACCGCAGCGTCGACGACGGCATGGCCCTGGTGTTCACCACCCCCAGCAGCGGCTACCGCGACAACGGCATCGGTGAGCCGGAGCCGCTGTGGGTCGATCGCAGTGCGGCACAGACGCGCCTGGTCATGCTCGACGATGGCGTGGCGGAGCCGATCCGGATCAGCGCCGATGGGCGGCGCATCGAGGACGACGTGTTCGTGGTCTATACCCTGCGCCAGCCCAGGGCCTGCGCTGTCGAGCCCAGCGCTGTGGCCGGCAGCTGCCGCGCTGCTGGCAGTTACTGCATGGTGCAGCTGCCAACGGCCTCGCCCGGCCAGGCCCGGCGCGCCTGCGACGAGGGTGTGGGCGCCGGTTGCTCGGCGCTGCTGCAGCAGAGACTCGAAAGCAACACCGCGGCAGCGACCGATGGCGCCGGCAGTGCGCACTTCGAGCGCCCGCCAGCCTGCCGCGAGCACGCCCCCACCCACGATCCTCAGGTCTGCGAAGCGCTGACCGACGATGATCTGGCTGCCGCCATGCGACGGGTTGATCAGCGCCTGGAACAGGCCGAGAAGGCACCGAAGGGACCGCCGTTGCCCCTGGCGGCGCTGCAACAGCTGCAGCAGTTGTGCCTGCAACACCGTGGTGGCCGCTTCTGCATCGAAGTAGCCGCGCAACAGTTGGACGCGCTGCAACCTGCGTTGGCGGTGCAGGCCCTGCAGGTGGTCTGCGATGCTGGACGCGTCAGTGCCTGCGAACGTACCGCACCGCTGCGTGAACTCGGCGCCGACCTGCACCTGGTGGCGCTCCAACATGTGCCGTGTGGCCGCTACCAGGCCGACGGTGGCCAGTTCGACAGTTTCGACTTCGGCAATGGCACGCAGGCCCGCCTGCACGAAGGCGCCGTCCAGCTGCAACAGAACGGCGAAACGTTCGTACTGCGCCAGCTCGGCAACGGCGACCTGCTCGGCATGGACAACCAGACGGCCTACCAGCGTTACCAGCCCGTGCCAGGCACGGCACAATGCATGCCCCCGCGCGAGGGCCGTGGTTCGCCGTAGCGCCTGGAGTTTCCCGTTCGATCGTCAAGGAGACGACATGCATTCACCCGCACCGCGCCGCCGCTGGCTGGCCTGGGCGTTGCTGCTGGCCGCGCCGATGGCCTCCGCACAGTCACTGCAATGCGGCCTGTTCAAGGCTGATGAAGGCAGCAGCACGCTGCGCATCAGCTCACCCAACCGTGGCGAGCAGAAGCACTTCGGCAGTGCCCCGTCTCCGGTCGTGTTCCAGCAGATCGACGGGAAGCTGCAACTGGTGAATCTGGAGTACGGCCTGCCCAGTGCGCTGCAGGTTCGCGATCGTGGCCGCACGGTCGAGGTGGATGGCACGGTCTACCTCCTGCAGACCCCCGCACAGTGCGCCGCAGCGGCCATGCCGGCTGAAGGCAGCTGCCTGGCCGATGCGGCGGCGTGCCTGGACAACCGTCGCGAAGCGACCCCGACCGCGCAGGAAGCGGGGTGTCGCGAGGGCGTGCCCGGCATGTGCCTGCAACTGGCTGATCGTTGGCACGAGGAGGCTAAACCCACGGTCGAGGCCGATCCCGCCCTGGCAAAGGCAGCGCTCGACGCGGCCCTGTCGGGCATCAAACTCCCCGCCGCCTGTGACGATGGCGGCTTCGAACAGGGAACCCCGGCGTGTGCAGCCGCACTCGAGGCCGACCCCGCAGTGCAGGAGCAGCTGGTCAAGGCCGCGATGACGGCCGCCATGACCGAAGCCATGGTGACGATGGCTGGCCCGGACTCACCGGTGATCATGCCTGTACAGCGACGCCAGCAACTGCTGCAACTGTGCCGGGAGACAGCGCAGGCCGGCTTCTGCGAGCGCGTGGCCGAACTGTCCTGGGAGTCGGGAGATCTCCTGCAGGCGGTGCAGGCCCTGGCGGCGGCCTGCACCGCCGGCAACGAGCGCTCCGTCTGTGAGCGTCTGCCCGCACTGCAGGCGGTGGGCGCATCGCTGCGACCGCAGCCCGCGACTGCATTGCCCTGTGGCAACTACCGGGCCGATGGCGGCCTGATGGACACGCTGGATTTCGGCGATGCCGGCCTGGTTGGCGTGGGCTGGAGCAGCCATCTTCGCGCACGCGTCGAAGAGGGCGACATCCGCATCCGCCACGACCGGGGCGGCGACTTCGTGCTGCGCCCGCTGCCTGGCGGCCAACTGCTGGGCCTGGATACCTGGACCCGCTTCCAGGTGTTCGTCCCCACTGGCGAGGGCTCGAGCCGCTGCAGTGCACCGAAGCAGTTCAAGGTGCTGCCACTGCCACAGGATTGCCCGCTGGCGTTGGCCAACGAGGATGGGGCCGAAGCCTGCTGCGCACAGGGCAAGCTGCAGGGCTGCAACATTCTCGGCAACCGCCTTGCGCTGTCCGGGAACTGGCTGCAGGCCGCCGAGCACTACACCACGGTCTGCCGCGCCGGCGTACGCGAAGGGTGCGAGAACCTGGTGACCGCGCAGGGCAACGGCGCGGAACTGGACGCACGGGCAACCCTGGAGCAGCTGTGCAAGGCCGACCGTAGTGGCCTGCATGTGGCCTGCGACGTGCTCGGCACCCAGAACTGGGAGCTGATCACGCTGGGCGGTGCTCTGCAGAAGGCGGTTGACGAGGCAGCCGAGGACGACGCTCCGGCGCCGCGCAACTCCAACCGCAAGCGCTGAGCCCGCCAGGGCCTGCCCGCAGCTTTGGGCAGGCGCTGCGGTAAAGTACGCGCCATGAACGAATTCGAGCGCGTGCGCGCCTACCTCACCGACCTGCAGGACCGCATCTGTGCGGCGATCGAGGCCGTCGATGGCCAGGCCCGCTTCCAGGAAGACCTGTGGCAGCGTGCCGAGGGCGGTGGCGGACGTACCCGCGTACTGCGTGATGGCGCGGTGTTCGAGCAGGCCGGCATCGGCTTCTCCGACGTGGCCGGCAGCCGCCTGCCGCCGTCGGCCTCGGCCAACCGTCCGGAACTGGCCGGCGCCTCCTGGCGTGCCACCGGGGTGTCGCTGGTGTTCCACCCGCTCAACCCCTACGTGCCGACCACCCATGCCAACGTGCGCTTCTTCCAGGCGCAGCGCGACGGCGAAGTGGTGGCCAGCTGGTTCGGCGGCGGCTTCGACCTGACCCCGTTCTATCCGTTCGACGAGGACGTGCAGCACTGGCACCGGGTTGCGCGCGACCTGTGCGCACCGTTCGGCGATGAGCGCTATGCCGCACACAAGCGCTGGTGCGACGAGTACTTCTTCCTGCGCCACCGCAATGAAACGCGCGGCGTCGGCGGCCTGTTCTTCGACGACCTGCACGGCGATTTCGAGCGCGATTTCGACTATCTGCGTGCGGTCGGCGATGGCTTCCTGGATGCCTACCTGCCGATCGTGCAGCAGCGCAAGGACACCCCCTACGGCGAGCGCGAACGCGAGTTCCAGCTGTACCGTCGCGGCCGCTATGTGGAATTCAACCTGGTCTACGACCGCGGCACGCTGTTTGGCCTGCAGAGCGGTGGCCGCAGCGAAAGCATCCTGATGAGCCTGCCGCCGCGGGTGCGTTGGGAGTACGGCTTCAGTCCGGAAGCGGGCAGCGCCGAGGCACGCCTGGCCGATTACCTGGTGCCGCGCGACTGGCTCTGATCTTCCAGCGCTACGCCTGAGGCGTGGTGCTTTCCCCTACCTGGTCCGTCCTGTATCGGACCGGTCGTGTTTTTCTTCTTCAAGGATGACGTCATGCCTGCTGCTGTTCCCCTCCGTCCCCGCGCTGCGGGCTGGCGCTTCCTGCTGTCGCTCGCACTGGCCTCGGCCAGCCTTCCGGCGGCCGCGCAGTCGATGGCCTGCGGCACCTACAAGGACAGCGGCGGCACTATCACGCTGACCATCGAGAGCGAAGGCCACGCCTTCCTGTCCGGCCCCTACCAGGCCACCGAGGAACTGCGCATCGCCCGCCAGGAAGACGTGCTCGGCACCGGCAACCTGTCCACGGGACGCCTGGAAAACTGGTTCTTCTCGGACAACGACCGCACGATCAACACGCCCTACCGCGAGTTCACCCGTGATCACGCCGCCGCCTGCAAGACGATGCCCGAGCCCATCGAAGATGGTTGCGTGATGAACACCTCCGAGTGCCTGGAGGCGCTGCCGGAGGCCGCACCGGTGAAGCTGCACGCGTGGTGTGCTGAGGGCGTGGGCGCGGCCTGCACGCAGCTGCTGGAGACCTACCAGCAGCAGGCCAAGGACGCAGCGCCGAAAACGTCCGAACCGCCGATGCCCGAGATCTGCAAGGAGGAGTCACCGTCGTTCGACGCCGAGGGCTGCACCGCAGTGGCCAGGAAGATCGCTTCGGAAATGATGGGCAAGGCCCTGCTCGGCCTGCAGCATTCGGTGGATGCGCCGCTGCCGCCCGCACAGCTGGATGAGCTGACCGAGCTGTGCCGCGTGCAACAGGGCGAAACATTCTGCGCCGACGTCGCCGAAGCCTTGTGGAGCGGTGGCCGCCTGCAGCAGGCCCGCGATGCGCTGCAGCGTTCCTGTGCTCAGCGCGCGGATGCCCCGGCCTGCGGGCCTGCCAAGGACCTTGCCGTTCTTGCCAGCGCCTCCGCGTCCGCGCTCACGCCAGTGCCAGCCACCGCGATGCCCTGTGGCAGCTTTGAAGCCGAGCGCAGCGTGCTGTCGCAGCTGCGCTTCCTCGAGGATGGCGTGGTCGAGGCCGGAGGCCGCGAACAGCCACTGCGTGCGAGCCTGCGCGAAGGCCGCATCCTCATCCATCGCGATATCGGCAGCGACTTCGTGCTGCAACTGCTGCAGAACGGCAACCTGGTCGGCATCGACAGCGGCAACCGTTTCGCCTATTACGAGCGCAAGCCTGCTGCGGGCAACGCCCGCTGCACGCCATGAACGATGCCGCGTAGCGCCGAGCCCATGTTCGGCTGAAACCCAGTGCAGCCGAGCATGGCTCGGCTGTGCAAGGTCAGGTGCTCTTCCTGGGAATGATGGTGATGTGCCCGTTGATCTCCAGCAGGGCCAGCTCGACATCTTCCACGCCAAGGCAGCCCTGCTGGCGCATGGCGGCCTCGAAATCCGAGCGGGTGACCTGTTCCCGCCGCAGAACGGCGTCGAACAGGCGGCCATCGCGTGCGATCACCACCGGTTCTCCTTCTACCAGGCGTTCAACCCGCCGGCTGCGGGTACTCACCCAACCCACCCCGTAGTTGAGCAGGATCAGGGTCGCCGCCAGCAGCAGGCCGCCGCCCAGCGAGGTATCGGTGCCCAGCAGCGCGTTCTGCACCGCGTTGCCCAGCAGCACCACCAGCAGCACGTCGAACGGGGTGATCTGCCCCAGCGGGCGCTTGCCACTGAGCCGGACCATGCCCAGCACCACGACATACACCACCACCGCGCGCAGGATGAATTCCCACCACGGCATCGCCAGTGCGAACAGGTCGGGCATTGTCTTCCCCTGCGGATCGGTGGCCCAGCCTAGCATCCGGGGTCAGATCCCTTTGCCCGATGGGCAAAGGGATCTGACCCCATCCGAGGTTGTGACAGCACAAATAAAAAGCCCCGCTGACCAGGGGGAGGTCAACGGGGCCGGGGAACGGGCACTTGGGGAGGAGTCCCCGTTCCGAGATCTGCTCCAGGGGATGGGAGAGATCCACAACAGGCGTTGCGCCTGTCGAGAGTTATAGAAGCACTCCGAACACTAACGGTTCGTGAAGGGGCCCAATTTAATGAACTTCCATCAGGGCAACATTCATGATCGAGTCAGAAAGCTCCGACGGATGAACGAATTCACGTCGTTTTCGGCCTGAAGTGCACTCAGTGGGCTTCGTCCCAGTTGTTACCGACACCGGTATCGACCACCAACGGCACCCGCAGTTTGGCCGCTTGCGACATGCGCTCGACCACCTGCAAACGCAAGTCTTCAACGAAACTGCTTTCGGTTTCGAACACCAGTTCATCGTGCACCTGCAGGATCATCCGTGCCGGTGCGCCGCTGTCACGCAACCACTGGTCCACATCCACCATCGCGCGCTTGATGATGTCGGCGGCGGTGCCCTGCATCGGTGCGTTGATCGCAGCGCGCTCGGCACCGGCGCGCAAGCCCTGGTTGCGGGCATGAATGTCGTTCAGGTACAGGCGGCGGCCGAACAGGGTTTCCACGTAGCCCTGGTCGCGGGCCTGCTGGCGCATCCGCTCCATGAAGTCGCGAACGCCCGGGTAGCGACTGAAGTACAGCGCCACGTAGTCCTGCGCCTGGCCGCGGTCGATGCCCAGGTTGCGGGCCAGGCCGAAGGCGCTCATGCCGTACATCAGCCCGAAGTTGATCGCCTTGGCCGCGCGGCGTTCGTTCGGGGTCACTTCCTCCAGCGTGCGCCCGAACACCTCGGCGGCGGTGGCGCGGTGCACGTCGGCGCCCTGTTCGAAGGCACGCACCAGGCCCGGATCCTCGGACAGATGCGCCATGATCCGCAGCTCGATCTGCGAATAGTCGGCCGCCAGCAGCTGGAAGCCCTCCGGGGCGATGAACGCGCGGCGGATGCGGCGGCCATCCTCGGTGCGGATCGGGATGTTCTGCAGGTTCGGGTCCGAGGAGGACAGGCGGCCGGTGGCAGCACCGGACTGGTGGTAGCTGGTATGCACCCGGCCGGTGTCCGGGTTGACCATCTCCGGCAGCTTGTCGGTGTAGGTGCTGCGCAGCTTGGCCAGGCCCCGGTAGTCCAGGATCACCCGCGGCAGCTCGTGCTGGTCGGCAATCGCCTCCAGCGCCTCTTCATTGGTGCTGGGCTGGCCCTTGGGGGTCTTCACCACCGCCGGCAGCTTCAGCTCGTCGAACAGCACCGCCTGCAGCTGCTTGGGCGAATCCAGGTTGAAGCTGCGGCCGGCCAGCTCGGTGGCCTTCTGCTGCGCGGCCAGCATGCGCGAGGACAGGTCCTGGCTCTGCCGGCGCAGTTCGTCGGTGTCGATCCGCACGCCATTGGCTTCGATCGTGGTCAGCACCGGCACCAGCGGCATCTCGATGTCGCGGTACACGCTGTCCAGCGCCGGCTCGGCCAGCAGCTGCGGCTGCAGCGCGCGGTGCAGGCGCAGGGTGACGTCGGCGTCCTCGGCCGCATAGCGGCTGGCTTCGTCGATGCCCACCTGCGAGAACGGAATCTGCTTGGCGCCCTTGCCGGCTACGTCCTCGAACTTGATGGTGCTGTAGCCCAGGTAACGCAGGGCCAGCGAATCCATGTCGTGGCGGGTGGCGGTGGAGTTGAGCACGAAGCTCTCGAGCATGGTGTCGTCGTGGTAGCCCTGCACGTCCACGCCGTGGCGGCGCAGCACATGCAGGTCGTACTTGCCATGCTGGCCCAGCTTTTTCTTTGCCGGGTCCTGCAGCACCGGGCGCAGCGCATCCAGCACCTGCTGCATCGGCAGCTGCGCCGGCGCGCCCGGGTAATCGTGGCCGACCGGAATATAGGCGGCCTTGCCCGGCTCGACCGCCAGGCTGACGCCGACCAGGCGCGCGCGCATCGCGTCCAGCGCATCGGTTTCGGTATCGAAGCTGATCAGATCGGCCTGCTGCAGGCGCTCGACCCAGGCCTGCAGCTGCTCGCTGGTCAGCACGGTCTCGTATTCACCTGGCGCGGCCAGCGCCGGATCCAGCGTGCCAGCAGCGGGGGCCTCGGCGCTGCCACGGGCGAAACCGGCGGCGGTACCGCGCAGGCTCGGGGTAGCTTCGCTGGCCGCCGCGGGCGCCGGCAGTGGTGCACCCAGTTCCTTCAGCGCCTGGGTGAAGCCATAGCGCGTGTACAGCTCGGTCAGCACCGGTACGTCCTGCTCACGCAGGGCAAGCGTGGTCGGGCTGGCGTCCAGCTCCACGTCGGTGCGGATGGTCACCAGCTCGCGGTTCAGCGGCAGCCGCTCCAGCGCGGCGCGCAGGTTCTCGCCGATCTTGCCCTTCATGGTCGGCGCGGCCGCCATCACGCCGTCCAGGTGCTGGTACTCGGCCAGCCACTTGGCGGCGGTCTTCGGACCGCATTTCTCCACGCCCGGCACGTTGTCGACGGTGTCGCCCATCAGCGCCAGCAGGTCGATGATCTGGTCGGCGCGCACGCCGAACTTGTCCATCACCGCCGCATCCGAATCCATGCGGCTGCCGGTCATGGTGTTGACCAGTTCGATGCCCGGGCGCACCAGCTGGGCGAAGTCCTTGTCGCCGGTGGAGATGGTCACCTTCAGGTCCTGCGCCAGGCCCTGCAGCGCCAGCGTGCCGATCACATCGTCGGCCTCCACGCCGGGAATGCGCAGGATGCTGATGCCCAGCGCCTCGACGATGCGGCACATCGGTTCGACCTGGCTGCGCAGCTCATCGGGCATCGGCGGGCGGTTGGCCTTGTACTGCTCGTACAGGTCGTCGCGGAAGGTCTTGCCGGGCGCATCGACCACGAACGCCACGTAGGCCGGGCGCTCCTTCAGCGTCGAGCGCAGCATGTTGACCACGCCGAACAGCGCGCCGGTGGGTTCACCCTGTGCATTGGACAGGGGCGGCAGCGCGTGGAACGCGCGGTACAGGTAACTGGACCCGTCGATCAGGACTAATCTGCTCATGGGTCGATTCTACGCGCCCGTGCCTGCACCGCGGCGACACGGCACGTACGCGGCGATGGGGCATAATCGAGGCTCTTTCCAGGCAAAGGAACCCCACCCATGAAGACTCTGATGCTGGCCTCCCTGCTCCTGTTGGCCGGCTGCGCCAGCATGGGTGGCGCGGGCGCTCCCCCGGTCGACGTCAAGGGCGCGGATGTGTCCAAGCGCACCATGGACAACGGCGATGTCATCGAGGAATACCGCGTGTCCGGCCAGCTGCGCATGGTCAAGGTGACCCCGTCGCGCGGTGCGCCGTTCTACATGTACGACAAGAACGGCGATGGCCGCATGGACAACGACAAGGACGGCGTTTCGCCGGTGTACTGGAAGCTCTACAGCTGGTGATCTGACAGGGTCGGATCCCTTTCCGCAGGAAAGGGCTCTGCCCCATCGGGCGACGCCCCTCCACGCAGGGCGTGGGTCTATTCGGTGCGGCCCACCACCCGTCCCACTTCGTCCATGCCACCCGGCGCCAGGTCACGCAGCAGGGCGAGGAAGTCGCCACCGACCAGGCGACGCGCCCGCTGCAGCAGCAGGGGTACCGGGCTGGACGGTTCGCAGCGCGCGTAGTACTCGCAGATCTCGTCCAGCCGCCGGCGCACATCGTCGGCGCTTTCGATGCGTTGGCTGCGGCTTGAGACCGGACCTGCGCTGTCGCTGTCCTGTGACGCGTCATGTTCCTCGTCGCCCGCACCGGCCTGGCTGCCGCTGCGTGCCTGCCAGCGCGGTTGCAGGTAGCGATCCAGCGTGGCCAGATCGTCCAGAAGCGGTTTCAGGTCCGGAGCCGCCGGTCCCAGCTGTTCACCCAGCAACTGATCGATCGCACGTGCCGCCTGCAGCGACTGCCGCGCAGCCTCGGTGCTGGCCGCCAGCATCTCCAGCGGGCAATCCAGGCAGCAGGCGTCGATCTCCTCCAGGCCCGGCGAAGGCGGGGACTCTGCCGCCCCCTTCAACGTGCCTTCGGCCAGACGCAGCTCACGCAGGGCGAAGCGCCCCAGCCGCGGCGACTGCACGAAGGGCAGCACGCGCAGGCGACCAAGTGCCCCCAGCGGATCGGCCAGCGCCAGCACCGCGTTGACCCGGGCAGTCGGGTCGTCATCGTCTTCCGCATCCAGCTGCGGATGCACCCCGGCCCAATGCTGCTGCAGCAGGCCCTGCACCAGGCGCAGGCCATCGGCCCAACCCGCCCAGCCCTGCTGCCGGCTCCATGCCGTGGCCAGATGCACCGCCACCCGCAGGTCGCGGGTGCGCTGCAGCAGTGCCAGCGCCTGCTCGCCGACCCGGTCCCAGTCGGGTTCTTCAGCGGCCAGCACACTGTCGCCGACGACCCGCTCGGCGCGCGCCGCCGCCGCCTGGTCCAGGGCCAGGAAGGCCGGATCGTATTCGAGGTTGTCACCACAGGCGCTGCCCTCGGGCAGTGCCGCACACAGGCGGTCGAGCAGGTCGTTGCGGTCCATCAGAGCCTCCACGGCCAGTGGCCAGGCAGGGTGGGATTCACTGCGCGCACTCCGCGTCCGGGTCACCGCTGTCACAGGCCACGGTCTGGTCGGCCGGCAGGCGGATGCCGGGCTGGACGATGCCGAACGCGCGGTACTGGGCACTCAATGCGCCCATGTCGACATAGGCAACCCGCGGCAGCACGCTGCCCTGGGTCCGCGCGCCAACGATCGCCGTGGGCAGGTTGAGGCCGCCGCCCACCACCAGCGGCAGTCCATCCGTACCGATGCCATAGAAGTACGCCGGTGGGCGGCCGATGAAGTCCACCACGTGGCTGCTGCCGGCGCTGGTCAGATAGATCGGCAAGGGCTGGGTGCCGATGCTGCCGCTGGACCACCAGTGGCTGGCACCGGCCAGCACCGGCGTGGTGCCCAGCTGGCGGATGTCACCGCCCTGCACCTTCAGGTAGAACCCACTATTGCCCGCATCGACACTGAATGCGCTGCCGTTGAGCGAGGCAAGGGCCAGGGTACCGGCGTTGGTCAGGCTGAAGCCTGCGGGCGACTGGAAATCGCCGAGGGTACCGATGGCATTGGCCACGAACTGCGAGGCGTCGCCCAGCATCGTCGGCCCGGCGGCGCGTCCGCTGAGCTGATCAGCCAGCAGGCGTCCACCAGCACCGGCACGGATCGCGCCGGACGACTGCAGGCGCAGCTGGCCCGCCTGCACACTGCCATTGAGCTGCAGATCACCACCATGCACGTCGAGCAGGCCCTGCGCGCCAGCCTGCACATTGCCGGTCACCTGCAGCCCTTGCGTGGTCCGCAGCTCCAGGCCTTGGCTGCTGAAGTCACCGAGCGTGGCGATACGGTTGTCGCCGCGCAGGCTGGCCTTGCCGCCGGCGCTGCCCTGCAGGCGCTGTGCGGCCAGCACACCACCGCTCTGGGTCAGCGCGCCACCGCTGCCGAGCTGCAGTTCCCCCGCAGCCAGCACGTCCTGGCCGAGCTGCAGGTCCTGGCCGCTGCGCAGGGTGATGTTGTTTCCACGCAACGCCGCCGGCAACTGCAATGCGCCGCCGGCCAGCAGCTGCAGGTCACCGCCGCCGGTATCGATCACGCCGGTGGGCAGGTTCAGCGAGCCTCCTGCCTGCAGGCGAACTGCGGCGCTGCGGTTGTCGAGCGAACCGATGCGCAGGTCGCCCGCACTGGCCAGATCGATACCCACGCCAGCCAGCGACACCACGCCACGCAGCTCGTTGCCAGCCGATCCCAGTGCAATCGACGCATCACTGCGCAGGTCGGTGCTGCCATCCACGCGCAGCGTGCCGTCCTGATCGATGCCGTTGCTACCCGTGGCCTGCAGGTTGCCACCCACATGTGTCGTGCCGAAGTGCAGCTGCTGGCCCTGCAGCGTCACATTGCCGGCAACGTCGGCCGCGGACAGGGTCAGGCGTTCTGCACTGCGCGCGACCAGGCTGTCCGCCGTCACACCCTGCAGCTGCAGGGCGCCATCGCTGGCCAATGCCACCTGCTGGCCCTGCACGGCCACGGCATCACCGAAACGGTTGCCCGCCGCCTGCAGGTCGATGTCACCGCCGGCACTCAGGCGAGTCGCGCCCACCACCTGCACGGCACCCTGCTGGCGGATGTCGCCGGCGCTGGCCAGTGACAACGTGCCGCCCGCGTTGACGCTGCCCAGCAGCAGCGTGTCGGCGGCCACGTTGATATCACCACCGGACAGGTTGAGCGCGCCACCGAAGCGGTTGCCGGCGTTGCCGAGGGCGATGCGCCCGCTGCCTGCGTTGACCTGCACCACACCCGCAGCCTGCACGCTGCCGCCCACGCCGTTGGGCGCAGCGATCTGCACGATGTCCGCATTGCTGCTGGACAGGGTCAGTGAACCACCGCTGCGCAGGTCACCGCCCAGCCGCACGCCATCGCGGCCTGTCAGCGTGACGTTGTTGCCGGCCAGCAACGCATTGGCCTGCAACACCCCGCCATCGGCGAGCAGGGCCAGGTTGCCGGTACCGGCATCGATGGCAGAGGTGGGCAGTTGCAGTCCTCCGCCCGCATGCAGGCGTATATCGGATTGCCCGGCGTTGTTCAGACGATCAATCTGCAGATCGCCCGCGGCGCGCAGATCGACACCCTTTCCGTCGAGTCCGACCGCACCTGTGAACCGGTTGTCAGCACGATCCAGCACGATGGCGCCCTGCGTGCGGATATCGCTGCGGCCGCCGACCTGGACTGCCGCCTGCTGGGAAACACCGGCGCTGCCAGCGCGTGCATCCAGATTGCCGCTGGCGGACACCCTGTCCAGCAGCAGACCGCCGCTGGTGGTGACAGCCACGTTGCCACCGTCCAGTCCCACGCTGCCGTCGAAACGATTGCCGGCCTGGTCCAGGGTGATGTCCGAACCCGCCTGGAAGCGGCTGTTGCCTGCCACCTGCAGCGCAGCAGACTGGGTGATCGCTCCGGTGCTGTTCACCTGCAGTGTTCCCTGCACGGAGGTGGTCCCGAGCCGCACGCCGTTACCCGCCAGCACGGCATCGCGCGCCGCCTGCAGCTGCTGGATATCCAGTGCCGTGCTGCTGGACAGGGTGATGTCACGGCCCTGTACCTGCAGTGCGCTGCCCAGTTGATTACCGGTTCCGTCCAGCACGATATCGGTGCTGGCCGTCAGCTGGCTGTTGTTGCCGATCGCCAGGCTCCCACTTCCCTGGCGGATCGCACCCGCGTGTGCGGTCGCCAACAGCGTGCCGCCGATGGTGGCTCCATCCAGCAGCAGGGAGGCCCCTTCGATCGTGGCATTGCCCGCGATGCCGGCGGCGCCCAGGCTCAAGTGGCCACCGCTGCGCGCGATCAGGCTGTCCGCCGTCACCCCCTGAAGCTGCAGGGGGTCGGTGCTGGCCAACGTCACCTGCCGGCCCTGCACGGCCACGGCATCACCGAAACGGTTGCCCGCCGCCTGCAGGTCGATGTCACCACCGGCACTCAGGCGGGTCGTGCCCGCCACCTGCACGGCACCCTGCTGGCGGATGTCGCCGTCGCTGACCAGCGACAACGTGCCGCCCGCGTTGACGCTGCCCAGCAGCAGCGTATCGGCGGCCACGTTGATATCACCACCGGACAGGTTGAGCACGCCACCGAAACGGTTGCCGGCGTTGCCCAGGGCGATGCGCCCGCTGCCTGCGTTGACCTGCACCGCACCCGCAGCCTGCACGCTGCCGCCCACGCCGTTGGGCGCAGCGATCTGCACGATGTCCGCATTGCTGCTGGACAGGGTCAGTGAACCACCGCTGCGCAGGTCACCGCCCAGCCGCACGCCATCGCGGCCTGTCAGCGTGACGTTGTTGCCGGCCAGCAGCGCATTGGCCTGCAACACCCCGCCATCGGCGAGCAGGGTCAGGTTGCCGGTACCGGCATCGATGGCAGAGGTGGGCAGTTGCAGGCCTCCGCCCGCATGCAGGCGTATATCGGATTGCCCGGCGTTGTTCAGACGATCAATCTGCAGATCGCCCGCGGCGCGCAGATCGACACCCTTTCCGTCGAGTCCGACCGCACCTGTGAACCGGTTGTCAGCACGATCCAGCGCAATGGCGCCCTGCGTGCGGATATCGCTGCGGCCGCCGACCTGGACTGCCGCCTGCTGGGAAACACCGGCGCTGCCAGCGCGTGCATCCAGATTACCGCTGGCGGACACCCTGTCCAGCAGCAGACCGCCGCTGGTGGTGACAGCCACGTTGCCACCGTCCAGTCCCACGCTGCCGTCGAAACGATTGCCGGCCTGGTCCAGGGTGATGTCCGAACCCGCCTGGAAGCGGCTGTTGCCCGCCACCTGCAGCGCAGCAGACTGGGTGATCGCTCCGGTGCTGTTCACCTGCAGTGTTCCCTGCACGGAGGTGGTCCCGAGCCGCACGCCGTTACCCGCCAGCACGGCATCGCGCGCCGCCTGCAGCTGCTGGATATCCAGTGCCGTGCTGCTGGACAGGGCGATGTCACGGCCCTGTACCTGCAGTGCGCTGCCCAGTTGATTGCCGGTTCCGCCCAGCACGATATCGGTGCTGGCCGTCAGCTGGCTGTTGTTGCCGATCGCCAGGCTCCCACTTCCCTGGCGGATGTCGCCGGCGCTCGCGGTAGCCAGCAGGGCTCCGCCAATGCTCACCTGGTCGAACAGCAGGGACGTACCGTCAAGGACCGCAGTGCCGGCAACATTGGCATTGGCCAACGACAGCGCCCCCGCACTGCCCGCATCCAGCGCCGCAGCCGTCACCCCATCCAGTGCCAGGCCCGGCTGCGCGCGGATCCGCACCTGGTTGCCGCTCAACGCGACCTTGCCGGCAAAGGTGTTGGCCGTTGTATCCAGCATCAGGTTGCCACTGCTGCCGGCACTGAAGCTGGCATCGCCGCCGACAGTGAGCGTACCGCCCTGGGTGAACCCGGTGGTGCTGCTGACGTCAAGCCGGCCACTGGTGCGGATCGCCTGCGCGATCACGCTTGCCCCCTTGAGTTCGAGATTGGCCAGCCCCGCGCCGGGCGTGGTACCCGCACCGGACTGCAGTTCAAGCGCGCCGTGCGCGTTGAGCGCCAGGCTGCTGCGGCCATCGCTGCTGCCGTCGATACGACCCGCCAGCAGGTTGCCGTTGTTGCTGCGAACGCTGAACAACCGGGGGGTGTTCGAAGCCAGGTTGACGTTGCCCAGCCGGATCGCGCCGTCGGCCGTGATGTTGCCGCCGAGCTGGAGCGGACCCGCACCACTGATGTCGAGACTGGCGAGCGCCTGATTGCCGCCCACGTCATCGGCAAACACCACGTTGAGCCCGCGTGCGAGCGTCAGTGCGTACCCACCATCGATGCGCCCCCGGAAGTTGATCTGGCCAAGCTGGCTGTCCAGCACGCTGTCGCGGGTCAGTACCACATTGCCCTGGAAGTACTGCAGGCCGATGCTCCTGCCGCTGGCGGGAAGCTGCACGACATCCGCCGTCGCCAACAGGCTGTCCACATCGAAATCGGAGAAGGCCAGCGTGCCCGCAGCGGAGATGTAGCTGCCGCGACCCTTCAGTGACACCTCACCGCCAAACCGGTTGACCGGCTGGCCCAAACCGTTCGCCCTGTCGAGATTGATGGGACCGCCGGCGTCGATGCGGGTGGTACCCCCGATGTTCAGCGCGCTGCCGCTGGCCTGCTGCAGTCCGCCAGTGAGATGCAGCCCGAGGCTGCCCTGCAGCGAAGTACTACCCAGCAGCAGGTCGCCTGCGCGAAGTTCGGCGTTCCCGCCCTGCAGCGCGACTTCACCGCTGAAGCGGTTGCCTGCATCAGTCAGTGTGATGTCTCCCTGGCTGCTGAACCGGGACAGGCCGTCGACCTGGTAACTGCCGGTCTGGAGCAGATTGAGCCGGGAGTCGATGCCGAGGTTGCCCTTGCTGACGATGCCGCGACCGCTGAAGATCAGTCCGCTGATGTCGACATCGGCGGCACTGATGTTGCCGTTGACCTGGATCCGGTTGCCGGTGCTGATCGTCAGGTTGTAGCCACTGCCGATGTTGCTGGAAATGCCATCGGTGGTGATGACGCCATCATTGGTGCTGACCAGCTGCGTGTTGCCGTCCAGCCGGATGTCGCCCTGCAGCAGCATCTCGCGTCTGCTGGCAATGCGACTGCCCAGGGTGATGGTATCGGCACTGGCGTACAGGCGATCCACCGGTCCGGTGGCGCCCACTGCGCCGGCGAGCGTGAGCTGGCGCGCGCTCAGGCTCAGATCGCCACCGTCACCGTCGACTGCCCCGCCCAGCGTCATGTTTCCGCCCAGCGAAGTCAGGCGGCGCGATCCGTATACCTGCAACGGACCGGTGAACGCGAGCATGCCAAGGGTGGTGACGTCGCCGGACAAGCGCGCACCGCTGCCGGTGGCGACATTCAATCCCTGCAATGCAGTGCTGCCACCAATGGCGCCCAGGAAGGTGGTCACTCCGCTGGCGGCGACACCCAGGTAGTAGCTGCCATCAACCGTGCCGTCGAACCGGATCGTTCCGCCCTGCAGCGTCGAGTTGCCCTGGAGTGTCACTGCGGACCGATAGGCCTGGTCACCGGACGTGGTGATCGTACCGCTCAGGCCAAGGCTGCCGCCCTGCGCATCCAGGCTGCGCGCATCGATATCGCCCAGGTTCAGTGCACCGATGCCGACCAGACTGACATCGGCCCCTTTCGCGCTGACCCGGTTGCCGAAACTGTTTCCGGCATGGGTCAGGGTGATGTTGCCCATAGCTGCGTCGAGCGTGGTATTGCCACCTACCGACAGCGCCCCGCTGTTCGCCAGGCTGGTCGAGGTGGCCAGGGTCAGGTCGGTACCGACATGGCCGCCAACGCGGCTGATGGCATTGCTCGCCTGTCCCAGGGTCACTCGGCCCTGCGTGTCCAGTTGCAGCGCGCCCTCCAGCGAACCCGCGGTCTGGGTGATGTTGTTCGCGTCGATTCCGATCGAGTCTGCCTTGATCGAGCCTGACAGCACCACGTCGCCGTTGATGCCGCCATTCAAGTTCACGGTCGTGGCGTCGATGCTGCCGCCGGTCATCTGGATGGCGACCGGCCCCCCCATGACAGCCGATCCCACCGTGGACATCGCGTTGGCCGTGATGATGGCATCGTTGATCGCCACCGGTGCGGAACTGCGGATGGTGAGGCTGCCGTCAGCGCCATCAATCGCATTGGCGATGATCGTGCCACCCGCGTTGATACCGGTGGAGGAAAGACCAGGTCCCATCAGCGCCGTCATGCTGATGTTGCGTGCACTGAGGGTACCGACGTTGCTGATACCGGTTCCTGCCATGCCACTCGCTGCGGTGGTGACGAACGCCAGGCTTGGCATGCCGGCCGATGACACGCCGGTCACCGCGGTGACCGCACTGGCCGCCGCCAGATCGATATTGCCGAGCGGTGCCGCGATGTAGCCGTTGTTGAACACCGAACCGCCGACCAGGCTGATGCCTCCGGCCGTCGCCGTCAGCGTGCCTCCCAGGTTGCTGACCGCGGCATTGGTCCCTGTGCCGCCCAATTCGAAACTGGGCGGCAACACACCACCATCCAGCGGAATCCCCTGTGCGCCGGGCATCAGGGTGCTGGCCAGCAACCCGCCCACGTTGACGCTGGCAGTGCCGGTGAACGTAATGCCCGCCGGATTGAGCAGGAATACCTGCCCGTTGGACAGCAGCTGGCCGCTGATGATGCTGGCGGACGGGCCGGTAACCAGATTGATCGCCGTCGACCTCGAGCCCGCCTGATCGAATCTGACCGTGTTGCCGGAGCCGATGCTGAAGCTGCTCCACTGGAACAACGCAGCCTGGCTCTGCTGGGTGACCGTCATGGTGTTGCCATTGACGTTGATGATTCCCGAGCCCGACGTAATGGTGCCGTTCTGTGGCAGGGTCTGCGCCGTGGCCTGCAGGCTGCCGGTCAGCAGCAGCGCCGCGGTCAGGGGTGCCAGCCACAAGGCGGCGCGCGATCGCCCCGGGACACAGCGACGCGGCCCGCGCGCGAACTCCGCAGCAACCTGCACCTGGCCCAGCGAAGGATTGAAGACGAGTCGGTAGATACGGTTCATGGTCGCTCCTCAGAAGGTCAGGCCAAGCCGCGCATACACGCGGACATCGCGGCCGTCACCCGGTCGCAGGGCGCTGGTCGGCTTGGCCGCCGCCACGCGCAGTTCGAGGTTCTTCCACTGGCGCAGGCGGAAGGTCGCGCCCATTCCCACCGATGCCAGATCGGCCGGCGCCTCCAGCCCATCGACATCGAACACGCGCGCCTGGTCGGCGAACACGTCCAGCTCCAGTACTTCGCGCCACGGCACCCCGCGGAACGGCGAGGCGACGTCGCCGAAACCCGGCGCATCGACGTGGTACTCCAGCGCTCCGTACCAGCCACGATCGCCCAGCGTCTCGCCCTGCGCATACCCCCGCACGCTGTCGTTGCCACCCACCTGGAACTGCTCCAGCGCCGGCAGCGAGTTGTTGCTGTACTGGCCATTGAACTTGAACAACAGGCGTTGGCTGCGGCTGAGGTACTGCAGCCGCAGCAGGCCCAGGCGCACCACGTTGAACCGGCTGTCGCGGGTCGGGTTGATCGCATCGAAGTCGGCCGAGCGATCGCGCAGCGACTGGCGCACGCTCAACTGTGCCAGGTTGATGCCATGCCAGCGCGCATCGTTATGGCGCAGGCTGGCGCCCACCTCGGCCACGTCGTACTTCTGCTTGGACAGCACCAGGCCCAGCGCTTCAAAGCGCGAGCTCTCGCGGATATAGCGCGCCGAGCTGGTCACCTGCAGGTCGGGGCGGTTGATGAACTTCCAGTCGGCGCCGGCATAGGCCTGCGAGGCCGGGCCCTTGAGCTTGAAACCGCGCAGGATGCCGTCGTCCACTTCCAGCTCGCTGCGGTTGGCGCCGGCCAGCACCGACAGTCCCTGCACCGCCTGCAATGGCACGCTGTAGGACAGCGCGCCGGCGCGGCTGGCCTGCGGATCGAACGCATAGGTTCCACTGGCCGCGAATACATCGCCCAGGCCCAGCGGGCTGTTCCAGGTAACGCCCAGCTGGGCGCGCCCGCGCCCGGTCAACTCGGTACCGTGATTGTCCACGCTGGTACTGACCTCGTACGGCCGGCCACTTTCACGCGCGACCAGTACCAGATCGGTTTCACCAACGTTCTCACCGGGCTGCAGTACCGAAGATACCGATACCCCGGGCAGGTCACGTGCATACAGCAAAGCGCTGTCGATGTCGGCCTGGCGCAGCGGCTGCCCGCGCAGGCGCTCGGCCACGTTGCTGAGCGTATGGGTGCGGTAACGCTGGTTGCCCTGCACCACTACCTTGCCGATGCGCCCTTCCAGCACGCGTACTTCGATGCGGCCTTCAGCGTCGGGTTTCTGCGGTGGCAGGTAGGCGACGCTGACCAGGAAGCCCGCCTTGCGATAGGCCGCAGTGACCGCATCGGCCGCCCCCTGGAGCTGCGCAAAGTCCATCGCGACCGCATCTGCGCCATGCGCCAGGCGGGCAAAGTAGGCATCCAGCACGGCCTGCACCTGCGCAGGCGTGATGCCACGCTGCGGATGCTCACCAACGTCGCTGGCACGGAAGCCGCGCACCTGCAGGGTCTGGTTGCCGGTGCGCGCGGCCATGTCGGGCAGCGCGGTGGCCGGCCCCCCTTCGACCTGCTGGGCCATCGCCGCGACTGGCAGGGCTGCCGACAGCAGCAACGCAAACGACGAACGCTTCAATGGCATGGCTCTGTCCTCCGATGACAATGGATGCCGGGGCGTCGCGTCCTCCGTACGGCCCCTCCCCGGGCGGCACAGACAAAGAAAGATCCGGGCACGGCGACGCGCCCCTGGCGTCCAGGTGGCCATCAGCCAACTGCCAAGACATAGATGCACAGCAACAACCCCATCGTCAGCATGACATACAAAATGAGAACCAGCGCACTTCGTGAGCGACCGTTCGTCGGACCCGGCGAGACCCCGGCAGCAGGGTCCGCAGGCCGGTGCCTCTGGGTCTGCAGGCAGCGTTCACGCACGCCCTGCAGCACCCGACGGCGCCGAGCGCGGTATTCCTGCAGGTCGATCTGGCCGCGCTGGTGGGCATCGGCCAACGACTGCAGGCTGCGGTTGGCGTGCTCTTCCCAGCCGCTCACTTCAGCTCCCTCAATACCCGGAAGCCGACATCCGGCTGCGCCGCACCCGCCAGCGCGCGGTGTGCCTGCACCGTGCAGTCCGACCAGAAGCTGGCGTAGCTGCCACCACGTACGCTGCCATTGCTGGTCCATTCCCAGACGTTGCCGGTCAGGTTGACCAGGCCCCACGGATTCGGCTCGCGGCCGCGTACGCCCACCGGCACACCGCTGCCAGCGCTGGCACTGGGCGGAATGCAGTTGCTGTCCGGCGCCTGCCGCCATTGTTGCTGCGCCTGCGCGGCGTGCAGCCACTCGGCATCGCTCGGCAGGCGGTAGCGCCAGCCGCCGCTGGCGCGGGTCAGCCAACGCGCGTAGCCCTGCGCCTGGGCGAGGCTGAGATTGCGTGCGGGCCATCGCCCCTGCTCGCCGGATGCCGGCTGCACACTGCAACGACCACTGGCCCGGCAGTACCGGTTGAAGTCATCCACCGCGATCTCCCCGCGCGAAAGCGCATACGCAGGCCCGCCCGGCACCCCGGGCACCACCACCAGCATCGGCCCACGGGCATCGGCAAGCGCGTCGTAGCAGGGCTGTGCACGCCCGGCCAGACCTGCACAGGGATCGGGGCCGTCGGGCACCGGTGGCAACGGCGCATCATCCGCATCGGCCGCCGCGGCGACGGCAGCGCTGACCGGCGTTGCCGCAGGCGGACGCGGTGCATTGCGCGCTGCATGCGTGCCGCCAGTGGCCGTTGCCGCTGAGGCCGGTGGCGGTTGTGCGGCCACGATCGCGCCCTTCTCTCCCTGCAGCAGCGATTGCAGCGAATCGCCCTTGAGACGCCCGTGCGTTCGCAGCGCTTTTTCCAACCGCTCCATCGCCTGCGGATCACGGCGGTACTGTGCATCGAGTTGCTGGCGCAGCCGCTCGCGCTCGCTGTCCTTCGTCGATGCCTGCGTGCTGGCGGCCAGTACCGCCGCCACCACGTCCAGGCGTGCACGTGCCGCCTGCAGTACGGGACGCGCGCCCATCACCTGCAGCGCGCGCGCCAGCAGTGCGTCAGCGGCTGCCGGATCACCCTGGGCGAGCCGCAGCACCGCCTGGTCCTGGGTAGCCTGGTCCAGCAGTGCGGGCGCCTGCTCACGCACGAACGGGGCATCGGGCTGCACCACATGCAGCTGCTGCCAGGTGCGTTGTGCCTTGTCCAGGTCTCCAGCGGCGATCGCGCGCCGCAGCGATTCACTCTGCGCAGCCAATGCAGCATCACTGCGGCTGTCGGCCAGCGACTGCTGCAGTGCCTGCTGGCGCTGCTGCAGCTGACTGGCAGCCGCCGCCAACGCGGCCGTGTCCGGTGCCTGGCGACGTGCGAAGTCGAGCAGCACAAGGTCATCCGGTAGCTGCGTCGGTTCCCGGTGTCCTCCCAGGATGGCAGCCACGGCAGTGGCCAGCGCGTTCTGCGCCGCAGGCAGTTCGGCGCCGGCATCGCGCCGGATCACCTGCAGTGCCGCCGCAACATCGGTCTGCCAAGCGGCATCGGCGCTGGGGTTGGCCAGGCGTTGCTGCAGGCGCTCCCGCGCCTGCGCGACTGTGGCGGGCAGCGCGGTCACCTGTAGATCCGGCTGCGATGCCACCCGCAGTTGCGCCGCCTGCAGACGCAACCCCAGCGCATCGGGGAAGCTGCGCTGCGCCTGCTGCAGCCGTGATTCCGCCTGCGCGGTGTCACCCTGTCCCAACGCACTGGCGATGGCCTGTTCATAGGCCTGTTCCAGCGCAGGATCACGCAGCAGCGGATTGCGCGGATCGATCGCGGCAATGGCTGCCAATGCTCCCGACAGGCTGCCGCTGCCATGGCCGAACAGATCCCCCTCGGCAATGTGCCGCTGGCGCTGGGTGTCGAGCGTGTTGAGTGCCTGGTCTCGCTCGGCCTGCAGGCGCTCGCGCCGCGCATCGAGCGTGGGTGAGTACAGTCGCAGGCGATCGCGCAGCGCGAACACTTCCTGCGTCCCCGGGTAGTCGTAGCGGCCGGCGGAGGGCGCCCACAGCGCATCCAGGCGCCGCAGCAGGAAGCCTTCGATCAGTCCCGGGTGGTCCAGCAGAAGTTTGGCACGCTGTTCGTGATCGAGACTGGAAAGACCTTCCCAGGCCTGCGCGGCGTCTTCATAGCGCTGCGGATCATCGGCTCCCAACCGCGCACTCACTTCGGCCAGGCGCTGCTCGTGCACATGGCGGTTGACCAGTACACCGGCGCCGGCCAGCACCACCACCGCCGCAGAGGCATAGCCCACCCGCGGCAGTACGCGTTCACGCCAGCTGCGCGGACGCAGGCCTTCAAGCAGTGCATCGACGTTGGCCAGCCGTTTGTCCGCAGGCAGGGCCACCGCCGCATAGAGGGCACGGTACGGGCGTCGCCCAAGGCCGCGCAGCGCAGGCGGGCGCCGACCCTCGCGCAGTGCTACTTCGGCGCTGGCCTTGTCATAGGGATGGCGGCCACCGAGCAGTTCGAAGCAGACGCAGCCAAGCGCATAGACATCGTCGGCCGGTGTCGGCGGCTGGCCACGCAGCATCTCCAGGCTGGCGTACGCCGGTGTCAGCGCTCCCAGCGAGGCGGCATCGAACACGGTCTGTTCGCCCGCCACATCCACCGCATGCTTGCCGGCGCGGGCAATACCGAAGTCGAATACCTTCGGTACACCTTGCGCGGTGACCATCACGTTGCCGGGCTTGAAGTCGGAATGGACGATGCCCGAGGCGTGCGCGCGGCGCAGTGCGCCGGCCATGCCCTCGATCAGCGGCCAGGCACGAGCCATCGGCATGCCATCAAAGGCCTGCTCGCGGATCAGCGTGCGCAGGTCCTGGCCATCGACGTACTCCATCGTCATGAACACGATGGCGCCATCCTTGTCGAAGTCATACACGCGCACGATGTTGTCGTGCCCCAGCTGCTGCGAGCGTCGCGCTTCGCGCTGCAGTGCCACCAGCGCATCGGGGTGGCGACGGAACTCATCGCTGAGCACCTTCACCGCCAGCCAGGGGTCGCGATCACGCGCCTCCACCTTGCGCGCATCGCGGGCCAGGTACACCACCCCCATGCCGCCGCGGCCCAGTTCGCGTTCCAGCTGGAAGCGTCCCTTCAGCAGGCTGCCAACCGTCACTGTCTGGCCCGCGGCTGCCGCAACCTGCTGCCATGCCGAGAGGCTCGAGCTCTGCGACGCGGTACCGCCGGTGCGACCCTCGGCAGCCGCATCCGTGCGCGCGACATCCTCGCCGGGCTGCACACGTGTCATCTCGTCCGGCACGGCGCTGCGTGCGGGCTTGACCACGGTGGCATCGTCATCGCGCGACAGCGTGCTGCCACTGGCATCGCGCAGATCCTGCAGACGCTGCAGCAGGGTATTCATCGACACCTCGTCGATCGCCTGCTGCTGGCGCATGCGCCACAGCGTGTCCACACCGTTGCGATAGTCGGCATCGGCCACGTGGTCATGCCGGGCCAGCGCCCGCAGCAGTGCAGGCAGGTCCAGCGCTCCCCTGCTGAAGGCGGTTACCAGTTCAACCACGGAGGTCGTGTCCTCTTGCACGTCGTTCACTCCTGCCTGCACACGATGACCGCCGACACGTTGTCGCGGGCGGCGCGTCCCAGGGCCAGTTCGAACAGCCGCGCCAGCAGCACGCGTGGCTCGCGCTGGCGACGGCACTCCATATCAAGCTCGGCATCGGGGATTTCCTTGTTGACCCCGTCGCTGCACAGCAGGAACGGTGTGCCCGCGGCATGGCTGGCAACGATCCAATCGATCAGCAGGCCCTCCTGCGCGCCGACAGCCCGGGTCAGCGTGCCAGGCGCGGCCACGGCGGCAGAGCCGGCGAACTGGGTGGCGTCGTCCTTGATGCCGTGCACATGGTCACGGGTAAGCTGGCGCAGGCAGCCGTCTTCCATGCCATAGGCGCGGCTGTCCCCCACCCAGCCGCACAGCATGAAATCGCGGTCCTGCACCAGCACCACCACGGTCGAGCCGATCAGGTCCACACGCAGGTCATGCGCGCGTCGCAGCAGCTCCTGGTTGACCTGCTGCAGCGTGTCCTCGATGGCCTCGATGAAATCGACCACGTCCTCCTGCCGTGGCAGGCGCGACAACCGCTCGACGATCAGGCCACTGGCGAAATCACCAGCGGCGTGGCCACCCAGGCCATCGGCAACCACCCAAAGACCAACGTCGTCACGCAGCAGGATCGCGTCCTCGTTGAGCCGGCGTACCTTTCCGGTGTCGGTGTGGCCGGCCGATGCATAGCGGGTACCCATGGCATTCATGGCGCACGCTCTTCGAGGATGCACGGGGCATCGACCGCGTGCGGCAGTACACCGCCAACAGGCAGGCCCGGCAGCGCGCTGGGGGCATGCGCGTCGCGCCACCACAGGCTGCCACGCTGCGCCCAGCACGTCTGCCACGCGACAGGGCCGGCCTGTCCCGGCCATGCCCGTGGCAGTTCGTGACAGGCGCTGTCCAGCGCATCCGGCAGCTGCAGCGCGCCCTGCCTCACCTGTGCCTGCAGCGCGTGCAGCGCGTCGAACCAGCACGCACAGGGAAGTAGCGGAGCCTGCATCGGGTCCTCAGTGGTCAGCGGCAACGCCAGCAGCAAGGGGAAGGCCCGGCCCACCCGATCACGCGATGGCGCCACCACGCCCGCCCAGCCCTGCACGTCGCAGAGCCCGGCGGCCAGAGCGAACGACCAGCCGTTGCCAGCCGTCCCTGCCAGCTGGGGATGACGGGACAACTGCAGGCTGGCATGCGCATCCCAGGCCTGCACGAGCGCATCGGACAGGCGGCGCCGCGCGAAATCGCCGATACCAGGCAACTTGCCGTGGAAGCCAACCACCGGCGCCAGCGACGATGCATCAGCTGCCACAGCGGAACCGTGCCAAGTCGGCGTCATTGAAGGGATGGCGCAGGTTGCGGGCCTGCAGCGGCAGCGCCGTGGGGTGGCCACCGATGTCCAGATGCAGCACGTAGCGCAGATCCGAGCGCGCCTCCAGCATGCCCGCCTGCAACGCGCGGAACAGTGCCCAGTCGCCCTGGAACTGCAGCGCGCCCAGTGGCGTGCCGGCTGCGTCGAACGCCGCTACCGAAACATGGCCGGGAGTCGGGCCCGGCCATCGCACCGGCAGGCTGGCTACGGCGCCGGCGGTGTAGTCCAGCGTCTGTCCCTCGATATCGATCTGCAGCCGTGCCACGCCTTCATCCAGCTGCGGTGCCAGCAGGGTGAACTCGACCAGCGGCTGTTCGCCGCCACGGAAGTATTTCTGGCGGATCGCATCGGCCAGCTGCATGCGCGCCGGCAGCGCCGGGTCACTGCCGGGGGGGGCATCCTCTTTCCACCGCCAGGTGGGCGTACGCGTATCGAGCAACGGCGCCAGGGTCTGCCGGAACAGGCCATCAAAACGCCCGCCGTTGCCGAACAGTTCGGCGAAATTCTGCAGCGGCGTGTCCTCGCTGGCACTGCGATCGAATGGATAACGGTGACCGGTGAATTCACCACAGACCTGGCCCACGCTGGTGGCGACACGCTCGTCGAGCACGGCCTGGTCCTGCGCGCCGATGGCTGCGGCGCTCTGGCCGGTCAGCGCCAGCAACCAGGTCGAAACGGGTGGGGGCAGCTGCGCGGCCTGCTGCCTGGCCTGCTGCAGTCGGGTATCAACCGAGCCCGCCGCAGGGGGCGCCAGCAACCGCTCGCCCAGTTGCGCGAAGCTGGCCAGGGCCTGGTCAAGCGGCGTCGCGCCGGGAGCGCCCGCACACAGTTGGGCCAGTGCGGCGAAGTGATCGCTGATCGCTGCTCCGGCAGGGCGTGCGGCCGCCTCCCCCACGGCCGGTGCCAGTGCAGCCTGCAGCGCAGCGCCGCCGGCCCCTGCCCTGGCCAGCGCCGCCGCACCTACCTTGGCCTTCGCGGCATCTGCCGTTGCACGGGCCGCATTGCCGGCGGGCACACGCAGCAGATCCTGGGTCTGATCGCGCAGCAGCACCAGCAGCAGGCGCAGCGGCGAGGTCGGGCCTGCAATGCGTGCCAGCTGGGCGGAAGCCTCCGTATCATCGGCACCGGGTCGCAACTGCAGGTCGGCCAGCAGTTCATCCCAGGCCCGGATGTAGTCACGCTCATAGTGACGCAGGACCTGCTGTACCAGCCGCGCCCGCGCCAAGGCGTCGATCCGTTGCGGACCAAGCACCCAGTCATCGGCAACGAAGCGCGCAACGGCGTCGTCCACGCCTTCGCGGGCAAGCTGGGCAAACACGGGTTGCGTGTAAAGCGCCGGCCACGGCGACGACAACGGTACGCCACTACGCCGCTCGAACGCGTCGGCCTGCAGGCCCAGCGCCTTGTCCAGGCGCAGCGTGGCAGGCTGCGCACGGGCCTGCAGGCTCAGGTCGCTGTAGACCAGCGTCGCCAGTTCCGCTGCACGCAGGCTGGCGCGCGCCTGTTCCACGCGCACCGGATCAGGACGGATCGCGCGCAGCTGCCCCTTCGCAGCCAGCAATGCCGACAGCTGCGTGTCATAGGCGTCGGCCAGCACCGTGTCGCCGCCGAAACGGTGCCGTGCGTCGAGCCCGGCCAGCAGGCCGAGCTGCGTCGGCTGCAGGCGCGCAGGCTCGCCCAGCATCAGGTAGCCCTTCAGGTAGTAGTAAAGACGCTGCGGATCGGACGCGCTGTCGCCAAGACCCTCGCGCAGCTGCGCGGCCACACCAGGCAACAGCGTCGCGTTGAGTTCGCGCAGGTAGGCCTCACGCAACGTCCGCTGCACGGCATCCCCCTGGTACAGGCCCCAGCGCATGCGCCACGGCACCGGCTGCGTGGGGGCAGCAGCCGTCACCGCAGCGGCACTTGCCTGGCCTCGCTGCACCGCCCGCTCCAGATAGCCGCGCAGGTCGGTCGCTGCGCCCGGATCCGGCGTCTGCGGGCGCTGCTGCATCGCCTGCCGCGCCTGCAGCAGGTAGTCACGGTTGCCCTGGTAGCTGGCTGCCATCGCCGCCAGCCCTCCTGCAGACACCACCAGCACGGCAGCCTGGGCGGCCCAGTGCCAGCGCCGACGACGGCGCTGGGCCTGCGGCTGGAAGCCGGCCAGTCCGTGCTCGGGCAGCACCACTTCGCGCAGCAGCCGCTCGACGAAGAAGGTCCGTGGTGCAGCCGAAGGCGCAGGCGCGCGTGCTGCATCCAGTCCGAAGCTGCGTGCCACCGCACCGAGCATGCGGTCGATCGGCGTGCCTTCCTGCGTACCTGAAGTGAAGTACACCCCCCGCAGCAAGGGTGCGGGTGCGTAGGCATGCCCTGCGAAGGCGGACTCGATGAACTGTCGCGCGCTCTCGCCCAGAGCGGCGAACTGCGGCGGGAACGCGAGCAGCGCCGCCCGGCGGCCACGTTCGCGCTCATCGTGCAGGCGTTGCAGTACCCGCGCATTGAGCCGGTCCAGCAGTCGCGCATAGGCATCGGCGAAACTGCGCGCCGCGCTGCCATCGAGCGTCTTCTGCAACGGGAAGGTGGTGCCCCAGACCTGGCTGCGCTGGTCTGCACCCAGGTCGTCGAAGAACTCACCGAACCCCGCCAGCAGATCGCACTTGGTCAGCACCAGGTAGACCGGCACCTGCAGCTGCAGCTGCTCGGCCAACTCATCCAGGCGCTGCCGGATCGCACGTGCATGCTGCTCACGCTCGCCTGCATCAAGCTGCAGCAGATCGGACAGGCTCATGCTGACCACGACGCCATTCAATGGGCGCGCGCGACGGTGGCGACGCAGCAGCTGCAGGAAGTCCCGCCACCCCGCCGCGTCCACCGTACGGTCCGAATCCTGGGTGGTATATCGGCCAGCGGTATCGAGGAACACGGCCTGATCGGTGAACCACCAGTCGCACTGGCGGGTGCCGCCCACCCCACGCACCGCATCGTTGCCAAGTCGCGCGGCCAGCGGGAACTGCAGGCCGGAATTCTGCAGCAGTGTGGTCTTGCCCGATCCAGGCGGGCCGATCAGCAGGTACCACGGCAGCTGGCCGATGCCCCCCCCACGGCGCCGGCGCAGCAGGGCCAACGCCTCCTCGAAGCGGCGCTCAAGCTGGCTGCGCTCGCTGGCGAGGCGTTGCGCCGGGTCATCCCCCTGGCGCAGCGCTTCGCCCATGCGCTGCTCGCGGCGGCGCCTGCGCCAGCGGCGCACCAGCACGATTCCCGTCACCGTCAGCACCAGTACCAGCAGCACCAGCAGCCGCGCCATCACGCCCGCCAGCGGTACGTGTCCGGCAATGGCGACCCAGGGGCCGCCGAACCACACCAGCAGTGCCAGCAGCAACACGCCAGCGGCAACCACCCAGTTCACCCGGCGCAGCGCGCCCATGATTGCCTGCATGGTTCAGTCCCCCGGCTGGAACAGGATGTCGACACGGCGATTGCGTGCACGGTTGGCCGGCAACTGCGGCGGCGTCGCCAATGGTTGCGAATCGCCCGCGCCGACGGTCTCGATCCGGGCGTGGTCGCGCAAGCCGGCGCCCAGCACATCGGCCACCGCCCGCGCGCGTGCAGCCGACAGGACGTAGTTGTCCTTCCACAGCGCCGACCGCACGGGTTGGTCATCGGTATGGCCCACTACCACCACCCGACCCCGCAGTGGATCGATCGCACGCGCGATGGCGGCCAACAGCGGCCGCTGCGCGGCCTCCAGCTCGATACCTCCCGAACTGAACATGGCCGCAGCGTTCAGTCGTATGCGGGCACTGCCGTCAGCGGCTTCGTCCACGCTGAGAAGGCCGGCACGCTCCTCCGCTGCCAATCGCTGCTTCAGGCCCAGCGCCGGTACCTGCACGGCTGCGTTCGGTACATGGCTGACCTGCAGGCCCATCCGCGCCGCTTCGGCATTGATGGGTGCCGCCAGTGCATTCAAGCGCGCGTTCGCCCACAGGAACGCCACCAGCAGCACGCTGGCTGCAACCGCCACGCTGACCCACAGCGGCAGATGCCAACGGCCACGCCAGGTCCGCTCGGCCACGCCCTGCCAGCGTGGCGAAAGCTCTTCCGGCGGCGCGCCACGCTGACTGCGGATGCGGCGATACAGATCGTCCTGGATCGCCGACAGGCGCAGGCTGCCATCAGCCTCGATCTGGTAGCGGCCAGCGAATCCCATTGCCAGGCACAGGTACAGCAGCTCCAGCAGTTCCAGATGCCGGCCCGGATCCTGCAGCAACCGTTCAAGGATCACGAAGAACTTGGCGCCACCATAGGATTCACCGTGGAAGGCGGTCAGCAGGGTGCGCTGGGCCCATCCGCTGCGTTCGCCCCACGGCGCGTTGAGCACGGCTTCGTCGACCACCGCGCACAGCACGTAGCGTGCGGTCATCACCACATCGGCCGGATAGCGCGCTTCGCGCAGCCGTGTCTCCAGACGCCGGACCTGCAGCTCGGCCTGTTCCCGCAGGCGCGCAAGGTCAGGAACCTGCGCACTGTGGCGCAGCTGTACCGCCAGCAGCAGCAGCGGCGTTGCCGCCTGCACCAGCGGGTTGAGGCTGTCACCCAGGAACTCGCTGATCTCCGCGCGCGAATCCGGTGAATCGGCAGGCGCATTGCCGGGCCGATCCTGCATCAGCGGATTGCGCATGTCCCGTGCGTTCATCGGCTACCCCCGGATCGCCCACAGCTGCACACCCAGACCGGGAAACTCGTTGCCCAGATGCAGGGCCAGGCCACCGGCGCCACGCAGCGCTCGCCACAAAGGCGACTGCGTTTCGAACTCGAAGTAGACGTGGCCGGCGTGGTAGGGAATCTGCCGCGGTGCCACCGCCATCGGTGCCAGCCCGATGCCCGGCAACTGCAGATTGACCAGATCACGGATCTGCTCGACGGGACCAATCTTGGCGGTCGACGGCAGGCGCCGCCGCAGTTCCTCGCTGGGCAGGTCCGCGCGCACCGCGAGCACGAACTGGGCATTGTCCAGCAGGCCGGGATCAGGGATCACCGCCACCCATACCCCGAACTTGCGTTCCTGTACCGGGATCGCCAGTGCAGTCTGTTCCAGCACCGCGCTGAGGCTGCCACGCAGGGCCGCAATGATCGGTTCGAAGCTCTCGCGCAGCGCTTCGTGACGGTAAGGGGCGAACACCGGCGGGCGTTTCCCGGCTGCGGTGAACGTGCTCAGCTCGCCGGCCAGCGCCAGCAGCGCGCGATACAGTGCTTCCGGATGCAGCTGTGGCTGTGCCGCCCAGTGCGACAGCACCGGTTGCCAGCGATTGACCACCTGCAGCAGCAGGAAGTCGGCGATCTCCGCAGCGCCACCGCGATCAGTGACCGCTACCCGCGCCGCCAGCGCCTCACCGCGCTGATGCAACAGACCCAGCAGTTCGACCAGGAAGGTTGCCAGTCGCGGCGACGACGCGCTGGACGCCACGCTGGGAATGAAGGCCTCGTCGAGCACCACGCGGCGATCCGCCCGGGTTTCCACCACGTGCGCCACCGCGATCCGGGCCAATCCTTCCTGCGGTTGCGATTCGGGCAGCAGGCGCGCGTTGAGGCTGCCCACCTCCATCAGCACGCGCTCCTCCACGCTTCCGGATGCATCCAGCGCTTCACTTTCACGCACCCGGTAGCGGTACAGCTGATCACCGGGTGATTCAGGACGTCCCACATCCACCTGCGATGCCAGGCGCAACGGCAGGGTCAGGTAGATCGTCTGGTCGCGACCGTTGGGATCGAGGTCGAGTGCGGCCGGCAGTGGGTCATCGGCTGGCATCGCGAACGGCGTGCCATCGGGGAACACCCCGCGCGCACGACGCAGGCCGAGCTTGCCGACCGCCAGCAGGTCACTCTCCAGTTCCAGTTCGGTGAAACCCCAGGCGCGTGACGGCGGCTGCGCGACGCGCAGGTCGACGTAGCGCTCCAGGTAGCGCTCCTGTTGCTGCAGGTGCTGTGGCCGCAGGAACAGCCCCTCGCTCCATACGACCTTGTTGTTCTGGGTCATCCGTGCGGCTCACAGGTGGCGGCGGGACACGGCGCATGCGTGGGCGATGCGCGAACACGCCACGACCCCATGCGCCAGCTGCCCGCGATTGTCGGCAGCAACACCGGTGTCGGCCCGACAATTCGTCTCAGCCCGGGCGTGGACCACCGCTGCTGCGACTGCTGCGATAGCGAGCCAGCTGCGTTTCATAGGCCCGCGCGAACTCATCGCCGAACAAGCGGCGGAAGCAGTCATCCGGATCCTTGACCATGCGCTGGAAGTTCTCGCGATAGCGGTCCCAGTAGCGTCCCTTGCCAGCGAACGCCAGACGGCGACCGTTGCCATCGGCCTCCTGCTCGATCCGGTCGGGACTGAAGTGGAACAGCATTGCCTCGTAAGCGGCGCGCATGCCAGCCAGCATGGCCATCTGGTGGCAGCGGATGTCATCGAAGGCATCATCGAACGCCGCAGCGCCGCTGAGGAACGCACCACCGGCGGGCGCCGACAGCTTCTGCATCGCCTCCTGCGTGGTGGCCGCGAACTTCAGCGGGTTGTTCTCCGAACGCTGGATCACGGTGACTGGAAGGCGGAAGGTGTTCTTGATTTCCGCACGGGCGCGCAGCACGTCCATCACCCCTTCCACCACGATCGCAAACACCCGGTCCAGATCTTCCGGCATCGCTGCCCCCGGCGTGCGGGCGGGGGCAGCGGCGGGCGACGATGGCGCTGCCGCACTGAAGTCTCCCTGGGTCAGATCCCAGTCGTCGGGCAACCGCTGCGTCGCCTGTACCGGTGCGGGCGGACGGAAATGATCGTGGCTGGCGGCGGCGTGGTGCCAGCCATCGGCGTCACTGCGCGGCGGTGCGGGCGCTGCTGCACTGGCGGGCAGCAGACGCAACGGATCCAGTTCGTCCTGCGGCGCCAGTGCCAGGTCCGCCACCATGGCATCCGGCGCTGCGGAGGCCCCTCCCGTCGCGCGTCCCCACAGCACGTCAAACGGATCTTCCAACACAGGCACGGCTGCACCCTCGTGCCGTGGCAGCGCGGCCACCACCACCTGGGTCAGGTCGGGATTGCCGGCGTCTGCGCCCGGCAGCGGCATCGACGATGGCCCCACGCTCTGCAGGCGGACATCGATCTCGAAACTGTCCAGCTGCAAGCGGTCACCGTCGCCAAGTGCAGCCGGCTCGCCACGCACCAGCGCCTGGCCGTTGAGCAGCAGCCCGTTGGTGCTGCAGTCTTCGATGAAGTACATGCCGTTGAGGAAGCGCACCACCGCGTGGGTGCGCGACACACCCGAGGCAGGCAGCACCCAGTCACACTCGTCGGAACGGCCCAGGCTGCCCCCACCCTGCATGAAGACCTTCTGTGCCGCGGGCCCGAACTGCGCGGCCTGGCGGCCACTGACGGTCAGGATCAGATTGTGGATGGCATTCACAGCGGCTGTGCTCCGTCAGCAACGTCAACGTAGGCGTCATGGGTGGAACAGCGGTTCATCGCGCCGCGTCCAGCAGCGCCAGAGCCTGCTCGGCATAGCCACGCCTGCGTTGCTGGAAGGCCTGCGGCTGCTCGGCGGCAAGCAGGCCCAGCGCTGCGACGGCGGCGCACGCCACCAGATGGTCCGGCGGCACCACCACCACCGGTTGCCCCGCCGGTGCCAGACTGCCCTCGGCCCAGCCGGCACTGGCTGCCAGCCAGGCACCTACGCTGCGGTAGCCACCCGCATTGGCGAACTCGAAGGCAGCACGGCGGTTACCTTCACTGGGCTCGCGCAACCAGCGCTCGGCCAGCATGGCCCCCGCACGTGCTTCCGGCGCCAGCGTTTCACCACGTGCGCACTGGCACAGCCAGGCCACCACGTAGCGCTTGGGCAACAGGCGCGCGGCCAGCTGCAACGCGGCCTGCACGTAGCCGGCGTGCAGCAGCACCTGTACTGCCTGGGCCGGCGGCAGCCCGGGCGCCAGCACCGCACAGGCCTGCGCGTCGATCTGCATGTCCGCACAGGCCTGCGCGACCGTATCCATGTGCATGCTCATCCGATCGTCACCAGCGCGGCGGCCAGCTTGGCCAATGCGTCGCCGGACAGGGTCAGCATCGGCGCCTTGACCTCGGCCATCGCCCCACCCTGCACCTGCAGGGTGGCGTCGGAGTGCATCTTCAGGCTCGCCCCCGCACCGATATCCATGCTTGCGCCCGCCTTGATGCGGACTTCCACGCCTCCTTCGATCTCTACCGTGCTGTTGCCACCGATGCGCACGTTAACGCCCTCGACCGCGATGTCACCGGCGCTGTTCATCACGATGCGCGAGGCGCCGGTGACCAGCTCGATCTCCAGCCCAGCCTCCAGCCGGAAGCGCTGGCCGACGTGGATCCGCGCATGGGTGCCCACGTCCAGCGAGTCTTCATTGTCGACCTTGATGCTGCGGTCGTGGCGGATCGTGGCACGCTGGTCATGCTCGACCGTGAGGGTCTGGTCGTTGCCGATGGTGGCCTGCTGGTCATGGCCGACCTTCAGGGTGCGGTCATGCTCGGCCTCCACATGCAAGTCGCGTTGCGCGTGCAGGCGCAACTCCTCGGCGCCCTTGCGGTCCTCGAAGCAGATCTCGTTGTAGTCATCCGCGCCCCCATCGGGATGGCTGCGGCTGCGGATGCCCGAGCGCGTCCGCTGTTCCGGCAACGCATAGGGCGGCACGTGGTCCGCATTGAAGACGCTGCCGACAATGAGCGGCCGGTCCGGGTCGCCCTCGAGGAACGCGACCAGTACTTCCTGGCCGACCCGCGGCAGGCTCTGCGCCCCCCACCCCTTGCCCGCCCAGGACGTCGCCACGCGTACCGGGCACGAAACGCGACCATGGCTGCGGGCCGCGCGGCTCCAGTGGAAATGCACGTTCACCCGTCCCTGCGCATCCACGGCAATGTCCTCGTCGTTGTCGCCAGCCACGATGGCGCTCTGCAGGCCGGCAATGCGCGGCCACCGCGTGTCGGCCAGCGAACGGTACGGCACGCGACTGTCGAGTACCTGCAACCGGCACTGCAGTGATGGACCCGCACTGGCCGTTACCGAACCGGGAGCCGCCTCGACGACGTCAAGCTCGCTGGCCACCACCAGGTACTGCCGGTTGCAGCCGGCCTGCGGACAGCCTTCGAGTTCGAACAGATGGCCGGCACCCAGGTTCCAGGCGCGGGTGCGGCCATGCCACTGCGCACGTGCGGCCTGCTCGGCTTCAACGCGCACCTGTGCCCGCTGCCGGCCCTGTTCCGCGCTCTGCTGCCGGCCATGGCCGCGGTAGATGGAACGCGTACCGGCACCGTCATCGCGATCGGCCTGCGCCTCTCCCAGCAGCACCGCGCGCGGCTTCGCCGGATCGAACTCATCCAGCTGCCAGTGCGTCGGGCGCAGCTGGTGCTGCTGCTGCCAGTCGGCCATGCCCGGTGCTCCCAGCGCCGGCGGCTCACACTCGGCCTGCCAGGGCAGGCGCTCGAACGGTGCCACCGTGGCATGGGCGCCCAGGCCATCGGCAAGCACCAGCGTGTGGCGATCTGCAGCGTGCTCGAAGTAGTAGTAGAGGCCTTCCTGCTGCAACAGCCGATGGATGAAGTCCAGGCTCGGCTCATCGTACTGGACACAATAATCGCGCACGACAGGATGGCCCCCCAACTGCAGCCGCACATCGGTGCAACCGATCTCCGACAGCAGCGTGCGCACGATGTCCGCCACCGATTGCCCGGAAAATATGCGGCTGTCGTGCTGCTGGCCAAGCAGCCACAGACGCGGCACCAAGGTGACTTCGATCGCGGTGAAGCGTTCATCGCCCACCTCGCGCTGCCCCAGCAGGGCGACGGCCGCGACGATGCCATGCAGATGGCGGCTGCCATTGTCATGCACCAGGCTGATGCCGAACGGAGTGCCAAGCAGGCGGGAGGGATCCGGCGGATCTCCACTGCACAGTGCCGACAGCACATAGCGGTAGGGTTGGCCGAGCGACTCACGGCCCTGAAGCTGCTGGAAGCGCAGTCGTCCGCCCAGGTCCGACTGCAGGGAGATCGTGCGCGCCATGCCCGTCCACGGTGGAGAAGATTCGTCCGGCCCGCGCGGGTGCTGGCCGGATCCGCGACCGGATGCTCCCACGCGTTGCCGGCGCGCAACCGGCATTTCGTCTCACCGGCCGAGGCTGCCCGGCTCCCCCGGTTCCTTCAGCGCCCTCAGTGCTTCGTCGCGCACGCTGCGCTGCGATGTATTGAGCGTTGCCGGATCCCGTGCGATCACCGGATCGAGATAGTGCCGTTCGATGTCGGCCATCGCCTCGGTGGCATGCATGCGCTTGAGCACGGCGTAGAGCCGCGACGCGCTCTCCGTCGTATGCGCGTCGAGCACGCCGCGGCTGGACGCGCGCAGTTCCAATGCCTTGGCATGGGCATCGCGCGCGGCCGGCAAGCGGCCGGCACGGTTCTCGACCCGCCCCACCACGTCCCAGGTCGCCGAGATCAGGCGGTAGTCGTCCGGCATCAGCCGTTGGTTGCCTTCCAGCGCGGCATACGCCGCCTCGCGCGCCTCATCGTAGTGATCGGTCCTGGCCAGCATGCTGGCCAGCCCGCCCAGGGTGAACAGCGTGTCCGGATGCATCCGCCCAAGCGTGCGCGTGCGCTGCTGCAGCAGTTCACGCTGCAGCTGCACGGCACGCTCGAAGCGCTGCGGATCATCCTGCTTGGCCAGCACCCGGATCAGCTCCGCCTTGGTCTGCAGGGCATCCGGGTGGTCGGGCCCCAGCACGCGCTGCTGCTCGCCCAGCAGGTGCTCCATGAAGGCCTGGGTCTGGGTGAACGCCGGCTCGGCCTGTGCCAGGCGCACCATGTTGAAGCCCTGCAGGGCCGCCGCCGCAAGCGTGTCGGGATGCTCGGAGCCGAGGCTGCGCTCGCGCCGCTGGCGCACTTCGCTGGCCAGCGCCAACGAGTTTTCGTATTCGTTGAACGTGTTCTGCAGGCGCGCCAGCATCAGCATCGCCGCCAGCGTGCGCGGTGCGTTGTCACCAAAACGCGCGCGGAACCGGGGCAGCAGGGGCTCCAGCCGCGCCAGGGCCTCTTCGCGGCGGGTCAGCTCGCTGAGCGTGGTCACCATGCCCAGCTCCAGTTCCAACAGCGCGGGGGCGTCCTTCTCCAGCCGCGGCGTCCACGCCGTGACCAGGGCCTGCTGCCGCTGCAGCGCCTTCCCCAGTTCTCCCTGCCCCGCCATCACCTGCGCCTGCTGCGCGCCCACCCGCAGCCACAGCGGATTGTCCGGCGCCAGCTCCGGCCGCTGGAGTGACAGGGCTTCGTCCAGCAGGCCGCGCGCCTCGACCAGGTTGCCGCGGCGATACAGCGCATCGGCCAGATCAGCCAGCGCCGATACCAGGCGCAGGCCGCCTGCATGCTGCTCGCGCTGCACCGACAGCACCGACTGCAGCTCGCGCACCGCTGCCGGGTAACGGCCGATCGAAATCAGCACGCGGGCCAGCGACTGGCGCAGGTCCGCAGACAGGGATGGATCATCGGCAAAGTCCTGCTGCAGGCGATCCAGTGCATGGGCCACCACGTAGCGCTCCAGCAGGTCACGGGCGATGTCCGAGGCCGGAACCTTGGCCCGCAGTGCTTCCAGATCCAGCGGCGCGTCAGCTGAATCCTGCAACGCCCGCTGCATCGCCTCGCCGTTGGCCGCGGCCATCGCATGCCCCATCGCATCGACGTCCACGCTCTGCAGCATCTCCTGCTGGAATTCGACCATGCGCTCCAGTTGCTGCTGGCGGTGACTGGCCACGGCCTGTTGGCTGCGCGCCTGCTGCAGCGCCCACAGCGATGCCGCCAGGCCAACCACCACGCAGCCCAGGGTCAAGGCCGCCAGGACCACCGGCAACCGATGCCGCTGCAGGAACTTGCGGGCCACCAGCAACCGCTGCTGGCGTGACACCAACGGCGGAATGTTGCGACACCAGCGGTCGAGGTCGGCCAGCAGTGCCGATACACCGTCATAGCGCCCCGAGCGCTGCGGGTCGGTGGCACGACGCACGATGGCATCCAGGCCTTCCTCCAGAGCCCGCCGCAGTTCACGCCGGCTGCACTGGCAGGACGCAGCCATCCCGGCCTGCGCCTCGACCGTCAGAGCGAGGAACACTGCCAACGGCGACAGCGGCTCCGGCATCCGTGCCGGTGGCCGTTGCCCGCACAGCAGCTCATGCAGCATCGCGCCCAGCGAGTACACGTCACTGCGCGCGTCGATATCGATCTCCAGGCCTGTCTGCTCCGGGCTCATGTAGCCCGGCGTGCCGCCAGACCAGCGATCGGTATCGTCATGGCTGCCGGCAATGGCGATGCCGAAGTCGATGATCTTCGGCTGCGGTGCGCCATCCACGGCACCCACCAGCACATTGCTCGGCTTCAGGTCGCGATGGATCACACCCTTCTGGTGTGCATGCTGCACGCCCTGGCAGACCTGCATCATCAGCCGCACCCGCAGGTCCAGCGGTGCGCGACGCTGGGCGCACCAGCGGTCGATGCCCTCGCCGTCGATGTACTCCATCACCAGGTAGGGACGTTCGTCCTCATGCATCCCCGCGTCATAGATCTGCGCGATGGCCGGGTGATGCATCTGTGCCTGCATCTGGCATTCGAACTCGAAGAACGCTCGGCTTTTCTCATCCAGCCCCGGGTTGGCCATCATCTTGATGGCCACCTGCTGCCGATAGGCGCCGTCGGCACGATGGCCAAGGTAGACCCGGCCCATGCCACCCGTGCCGATCATCGCGTCTACCGCCCACGGGCCGCAGCGGGTACCCGGTGGCAGGATCGGGGGCGGTTCGCGGCCGATCTCGGAGACCGCCTGGCGCAGCGGCACCCGCAGGCGCACCGTAGCTTCGGCCTCCACCGCCAGCATCGCCTCCAGTTCGCGACGCAACGGCGGGTCATGTCCGACCTCCGCCTGTACGAACGCCGCACGTGCCGCGCCGCTCAGTGCGCTGGCCCGGTGGAAGAGACTTTCCAACTGGCGCCAGCGCTCCAGGCTCAGCATGACGACAACCGTGCGGCCAACCAGACGCGCACGAAACGCAGATCGCGCTCGGCGGTGGGAATGGAAATGTCCAGCAGATTCGCGGTTTCAGCCACGGTCAGCCCGACCAGTTCGGTCATCGCGAACGCACGCGCCTTGCGGGCATCCAGCCTGGCCAGCTCATCGAACGCCTCGGCGATGCTGAGCAGGTCCACCGGCTGCACGCCGGGATCGACCAGCTTCACCGTCAGCGTGACCTGCTGCCCGCGTCGCTTGCCACGATCGCGCATGCGCGCAAGGTCCACCAGAAGGTGACGCATCTGCAACGACGCCACTGCATAGAAATGCCCGCGCGATGCGAAGCCATGCTCGCGTGCCGACAGCCGCATCCAGGCCTCGTTGACCAGCTCGGTGGGCTGGAAACCATCGGCCACGCCACGTGCCAGGCTGCGCACCGCGATCTGGTGCAGTTCGTCGTAGACCAGTCGCGCCAGCGTATCGCTGGCCGGTGCTTCGCCGTCCTGCCAGCGCGCAAGCAGGTGGGTGATGCCCTCGGCGGGCGGCAGCGTGTCATTCATGGCAATCCCTCGCTCGACGCCGGACGCGCCGCCATGCAGGGATGCATGGCGAAACGCTGCCCGCCCGCAACGAAGAGACGTCGCGCTGGCCGCTGGGGCGACAGTATCGGGAGGGCGGTCATCCGGGACGTAGCCGCGGATCCCCAGGCGCGGCGCGGTCGATCCTACGCGAGCAAAGCGTGTAGAAATAGTCAGGACGTGACGCATATAGGCTGAATTCTCCGACCGTGTGAAGGAGTATCAGGCGGCGATTCGTCTCACTTGAACGCGATGACGGAGATTTGGATCGACCTAAAGTGGTCACGCATCACAGAAGCCAGCTGTACGGGCGATCTCCATATGTCCCGGCGATCGTTGCATCGTCTGACCGGGATTGACCCGAAGCCTTTGGGAAATGTCCGCAGATGTCCTGGTGGTGGCCTTCGTGCACCAGGTACTGGCGTGCTCAGCCCACCAGTACCGTGAAGCACCCGATTACGATCACACCGCCATGCGCGGTGCTGTCACCCAGGCGCGCCGCCGGTTGGCCCTTGATGAAGACCTTCACCGAGCCTTTGACGATGCTGTCCGGCGGGCCAACGCAGGTGCACAGATCGCCCACCCGTGCGGCAGGCAGGCCACCGATCAGCACGGTTGGCGCACCGGGTGCCGTGATCGGGCCACCGACATGCGGAACCACGCCGGTGACCATCGGGCAGGTGTGGAGATCGGTGAGGCGGGCGGCGGGTTGCATGTGAACTTCCTTATCTGGCCCGCCAGTCTCTCGCGACTGGATTCTTGGCCCAGGTTGGTTGGCTCGAACTCCAACAAGAATCTTCGCCTTCTGTCTGGATCCGCGTTCGCCATGAGCGATGAATCATGCATGCTATTTGACGATCGTCCATCCGTCGTGGTCCTTGGCTGTGACCGACTCGCCGCGCGTACAAGGCCCCATGAACTTACCGACTTGGCGGTTCCGATCGAGAAGCGCATTGACATGCCATATGTAGCCATCCAGCCCGAAGGTCACATGCATCCCAAATATCGAACCGGGCCCTTTGGGATGTTTTCGCCATTGGTGCAGCCCTTTGAGAACGATGAGGCTGATCTCATCGCTACTTTTGTAGTCAGCGAGCGTCATTTGCGCCTCTGCGTATGGCTTGATCGCCATGGCCGCTTCGAACAATCCCGTGATGAAGGCCTCAGTGTTGCAATGGCTCTTTATCCATTTGGTATACGGCGTCCCCGGCGCGATGATCTCATCTGAATTCCACGCCACGCCGCCGGAATAGGCCTTGTAGATTTCATTCTTTCCATCATGAAAGAGTATCGGCATGTCTATCTGCCATCGTCGATTGATTGAGTGAACTGCACATATATCCGGCGCTCGGTGCGGGCCTCATGAACCTTTTTTCGGGTGGTTCTGCTTGAACACCCGGTTATAGGTTTCATCATAGATACGATTCCAGGCGGCCTCCTCATCGCGCTCTGCATTGTCTTCAGAGTTCTTCTTTCTCCGACCAGCATCGCGACCATGCGCCGCCCTGCCATGTCCCTTAAGTTCAGCCGACCGGAACGCTGCATGCTTTTCTGCAGCCGTTCTCGCAGCGATGTCACAGATATCGCACATGGATTCCTCCTTCCTCTTGATGCCTTCAAGTGGCCAATTTTCAATGGATACGCATTCCGCGTGCGTCCCGGAAATCAGACGAACGTGTATTCAAAGTCCGAACGTCCCGTACCTATCCTGATCCCCGCCATAACACTTCCGTCGACCGCACTGCCCAGCATGTTTCGACTGATCGCCGGCAACATCGAATTGGTCAATATCGCGTCGATCATCCGCCCACCCGATTCGCCTTCGGTGCAGCGGCTCACTACCAGCTCCACCACCGAGTCGTCGTACTCGAATGGAATGCGATAGCGCGCCTCCACCCGCTTCTTGATGCGGTTCAACTGCAGCCGCACGATGCGGCCCAGCATGTCCGCGCTCAGCGGGTAGTACGGAATCGCCACCAGCCGCCCCAGCAGCGCCGGCGGAAACACCTTCAGCAGTGGCGCACGCAGTGCCTTGGCCATGCTTTCCGGGTCGGGAACCAGTTCCGGATCGGCGCACAGGCTGGCGATCAGTTCGGTGCCGGCGTTGCTGGTCAGCAGGATCAGCGTGTTGCGGAAGTCGATGCGGCGGCCTTCGCCGTCTTCCATCCAGCCCTTGTCGAACACCTGGAAGAACAGTTCGTGCACGTCCGGGTGCGCCTTCTCCACCTCGTCCAGCAGCACCACCGAGTACGGCTTGCGGCGCACTGCTTCGGTCAGCACACCACCCTCGCCATAACCCACATAGCCCGGCGGCGCCCCCTTCAGTGACGACACCGTATGTGCTTCCTGGTACTCGCTCATGTTGATGGTGATCAGGTTCTGCTCGCCGCCGTACAGCGCCTCGGCCAGCGCCAGCGCGGTTTCGGTCTTGCCCACGCCAGAGGTGCCCGCCAGCAGGAACACGCCGATCGGCTTGTCCGGGTTGTCCAGGCCTGCGCGGCTGGTCTGGATGCGCTTGGCGATCATCTCCATCGCATGGTCCTGGCCGATCACGCGTTGGCCAAGCAACTCCGGCAGTCGCAGAACGGTGTCGATCTCGTTGCGTGCCATGCGCCCGACCGGAATGCCGGTCCAGTCGGCCACCACCGCCGCCACCGCCTGGTGATCGACCGTCGGCAGGATCAGCGGTGCCTCGCCCTGCAGTGCCGCCAGTTCGGCCTGTACCAGCTGCAGTCGTGCCAGCAGCACATCTCGGTCGCATGCCTGCACCGGTACCGAGGCCACCACGGCATCGCCATCGGCCTGTGCCGCCGCCGCTTCCAATGCGCTGCCGGTACCTTCCACGGGCACGTTGCCGCTGCGCAGCTGTGCACGCAGGTCCAGCAGTTCATCGACCAGCGCTTTCTCGGCCTGCCAGCGCTGCTCCAGCCCGGACAGGCGCTGCTCCTCGTCGGCCAGTGCCTGCGCGCAGGTCGCGCCGCGCTCGGCCACCACGATGCCGATCGCGGATTCGCGGTCGATGATCGCCTGCTCGGTCTGCAGCGATTCAATCCGCCTGCGGCTGTCGTCCACCTCCGCTGGCACTGCGTGCAGGCTGACCGCCACGCGTGCGCACGCGGTATCGAGCAGGCTGACCGACTTGTCCGGCAGCTGCCGCGCCGGGATGTAGCGATGGCTCAGCCTGACCGCAGCTTCCAGCGCTTCATCCAGGATCTGCACCTGGTGGTGCTTCTCCATCATGCTGGCCACGCCGCGCATCATCCGCACCGCACGCGCCTCGTCCGGCTCCTCCACCTGCACCGCCTGGAAACGCCGGGTCAGCGCAGGGTCTTTCTCGATGTACTTCTTGTACTCGGCCCAGGTGGTGGCGCCCACCGTGCGCAGCGTGCCGCGCGCCAATGCCGGCTTCAGCAGGTTGGCCGCATCGCCGGTGCCGGCCGCGCCCCCGGCACCCACCAGCGTGTGGGTCTCGTCCACGAACAGGATGATCGGCGCCGGGCTGGCCTGCACTTCGTCGATCACCGCACGCAGGCGCTGCTCGAATTCACCCTTCATGCTGGCGCCAGCCTGCAGCAGGCCAACGTCCAGCGCGCGCAGCTGCACATCCTTCAGTGCGAGGGGCACGTCGCCGCGCGCGATACGCTGGGCGAGGCCCTCGACCACGGCGGTCTTGCCGACCCCGGCTTCTCCGACCAGGATCGGGTTGTTCTGCCGCCGCCGCATCAGGATGTCGACCACCTGGCGGATCTCATCATCGCGACCGATGATCGGATCGAGCTTGCCATCGCGGGCCTGCGCGGTCAGGTCGGTGGTGAACCGCGCCAGCGCTTCCTGCTTGCCCATCGCAGCGGGTGCGATGGCACCGCTGGCGTCACCCGGTGCGGCGGCATTGCCCAGCGCGAAGCCATCGGTCGGTCGCTGCCCCTCTTCCGGCGAGCCCGCGATGATGCCGGCCAGGCCCTCGCTCAGCGCTTCCGGCCTGAGCTTGTCGAACTCGCGCGAGATCGCCGACAGCCCGCTACGCAGGCTGCGGCTGGAGAGCATGCCCAGCAACAGGTACGCACTGCGCACCTGCGCTTCGCCGAAACCCAGCGACGCCTGGATCCAGGCGCGTTCGACCGCCTCCTCCACCGCACTGGACAGATCGGTGACACCCCCCGCTCCGCGCGGCAGGCGCTCCAGCGCATCGGTGACGTCACGCGCCAGCCGCGCCGGGTCCAGCTGCGCATGGCGCACGATGCGGTGCAGGTCCGAATCCTGCAGCTGCAACAGCTGGTGCAGCCAATGCACCAGCTCCACGTTGGGGTTGCCGCGCAGCTTGCAGAACACGGTGGCACTTTCGATGGCACGGTAGGCAAGCGGGTTGAGCTTGCCGAACAGCGCACTGCGGCGGATCTCGGTCATGGCAGGGGTCCAGGTCGGTCGGTGAAGGCCATCGCGGCGCGCGGATGCACGACCACGTCATCGGCGTCGGCCACGCTCCAGGCGCGTCGACCCAGCCAGGTGTCCAGGCCAAGGCGCCCACTGCGGGCCAGGCGCAGCGTCGGCACCTGGTCGGCGCGCAGCAGCAGCTGCACGTCCCAGGCCTGGGTGTCGCCGCTGTGGCTGCGTATCAGGGCCGCCAGGCGTGGCAGCTGCGTGCCACCCGGCAACCAGTGGCGGAAGCTGGCCAGGTCAAGCGGGCCGATGCGCAGGCGGAAACGATGCTGGCACCCGCGCACCTGCGCGCCCAGCACCGCACTGTGGCCCAGCCGGTTGCTGCGCACCCCCAGGTGCAGCTGCGCGTCCTCGGGCAGGCGCATCCATTCGGCGATGAAGCCGATCACCTGCGCGGGCACCTGCAGCGCCGCTTCTGTCAACGCACGCAGGCCCCCGGCATTGCGCGCCATCGGCAGCAGGTGCCCGGCGTGATGGCGGCGGAAGTCATCGTCCAGCGCATCACGGCGCTGCAGTGCGGGGGATGCGATGCCGACCAACGCCCCCAGGTACAGGCGGAAGCGGTCGTCCTCTGGCCGGTCGGCCTGTACCACGGGTTGTGCATCGGCCCAGGCGCGGTAGAACACGCTCATGAGCCGGTGATGGAACAGGTCGGCGAACGCCACCAGGCTGTCATCGCGTGCGCTGCGCTGCCGCTGCAGTGCGTACTCGGTCAGGTGCAGTGGCAGGGGACCATTCGGTCCGAACAGGCCGAAGCCGAACATGCGCAACTGCGGTGGGCACGTGCGGGTTGCCGGAACCACCGCATCGACATCCCGGGGAGCGAAGGCCAGGCTCGGTGCCTGCCGCAGCCGCAGCGGATCCTCCTCCGGGCGTGTCGAGCACCCCCAGCGCGGCAGGTGCGGGTGCGTCCGTTCCAGCAGGCGCAGCGCGGTGAACGCCTCGAACGCGTGCGGTGCCGCGGCCAGCGCCTGCAGCAGCGCAGCGCGCACGTCTACAGCGCCAGCAGCGCGCCCGGTCTGGCCGTCCATCGGGCCACCTCATTGCGTTCAACGGTGCGCAGCACGGTTTCGGTGAAGGCATTGATCGAAACGTAGCGTGCGAAAAACTGGCGCATCACTGCCGCCAGCAGATAGGCTCCGGTTCCTTCGAAAGCAGCATCCTCGCAGGTCAGGGTGATCTCCAGCCCACGGCCGAAGGTGATCGGGCCGGGCACCGGGATGCGGCGCACGATTGAACGCGCTGAGACGCCCCGCAGTCCCTCCAGCTGGCGCTGCGCGCCGGCGTCGTGTGGATCGCAGTACAGCGCCAGCATTTCGCGCAACGCATCGGTACCGCGTGCGTCGCCGTCCTCGAACAGCGACAGGTAGTTCAGCTGCAGGTGGCTGAGCAGTTTCCAGGCACTTTCGCCGCCGTCGCCGGCCGGCCGTGGACGGGTCGGTCCGGCCACGCAGCGGATCGCGGTGACCGGTGCACCATCGTCCAGGCTGAAGTCGGTGCGTCCCTTGCCCACCGGCATCTGCAACGGCAGGTCACGGTTGCTGCACAGCAGCTGCAGCCCCAGCTGGCGCAGCCGGCTGGGGAAGGGTCGATCAGCAGCGTCGACCAGGCTGATGAATACCTCGCTGCCCACGTAGCTGGAGCGTGCGCCCTGCCGCCGCTGGCGAGCCGACAGCTGGCGCGGCTCGCGACGCAGCGTGTAGTACGCGCCTTGCGGATCGTGCCAGGTACGTGCCTGGCTGCCATAGAACGGTGCAAAGCGCTGCTCGGGCGACTGGCCGTCACCGTAGCCGTCCACGGCGGTGACGCTATGCACTTCCAGGTCCAGCGGCCGGGTACGGTCGGGCAGCACATGGTATTCGTGGCGTCCGGGCGACAGATGCACGCGGTCGGCCGCCTGCGGAAACAGGTTGATGGCCGGCGTGCAGTACAGGCGGACGTTGTCCACGCCCAGCGCATTGTGCAGGCCGGGCTCACTGCGATCGAACAGGATCACGACCTCCAGCTGGTTGCCGGTGGCGCGCTGCAACACCGGCTTCAGCCCGGTCAGTTCGACGAACAGGAACCGCTCCGGGCAGGCGAAATACTCCTGCAGCAGCCGGTAGCCACTGAACGAACGCCCGTCATACGGCAGCAATGCCTGCGTGTCGTCGAAACCGACCGGCTGCAGGGCTTCAGCGGGCTGCCAGTGGGCCGGACCTCCCGCACGCAGCCAGCAGCCACACGCGTTGCCCATCAGCTGCTCATACAGCCGCCGTGGCAGGCCATCGGTGCCGGCCAGGAACAACGGCAGGCGATCCAGCGACAACGTCGCCAGCGGTACGCCCGCCTGTGCCTGCAGGCGCAGGCGCAGCCCCGCACGCGCCGCGCTGTCGGTAGGAATTGCGACCTCCGCCGCCGCCAATGCCGCCGGATTCTCGAAATAGCGCGCTTCCACCAGCTGCAATGGCCACAGCGTCACCTCATGCGCGGTACGGTATTCACAGGCCGTGCGCTCGCCGGCCACTGGCGTGGCAACGAGGCGGCTGTGGCGGGGCACACGGTGGCCCGCGGCCAGCTTGGCGTCCTTCAGGTCCGGCTGCAGCTGCACGACCGCCATGGAAGGGACCGGCGCCAGGAAGTGCGGATACACCATCTCCAGCAGGTGCTGGGTGAACACCGGGAACTGCGCGTCCAGCTTCACCTGCACGCGAGCGGCAAGGAAGGCGAAGCCTTCCAGCAGGCGCTCGACATAGGGATCGGCACACTCCATGCCATCCATGCCCAGGCGCCCGGCGATCTTCGGAAACTCGCGGGCGAACTCCGCGCCCATGCCACGGATGTGCTGCAGCTCGCGGTTGTAGTGGCGGAGCAGGCGCGGATCCATCAGGCATTGCCCTCGACCAGGTCCATGCGGCCGGTCTCCAGGTCCACTTCGGTCTTCAGGTAGAGATTCAGCGGGATCGGCTGCGCCCACATTTCCGAGCGGATGTCGAACACCAGCGAGCGCCGGTCCATCCGTTGCGCGTTGGCCTGGACGGTCACCTGCAGCGTGTGTGCGATCAGGCGCGGCTCGAAGGCGAGGATGGCCTCGCGCAGCCGCCGCTGCAGCGTCGCGACATCCAGTCCGGCCAGCTCCAGCCCGGTCAGGTCCGGAATGCCGTAGTTGAGCACCGAACCGGCGACGTCGGTCATGTCCTCCAGGCGCGTGTTGGCCGCGAGGTGCACGCTGTTGAGCAGCCACGACAGGTCGCGCATCACGCACTCGCGCAGTCGGCTGGCAGAGATCACCCGCTGTTCGCGGCTTTCGTCGCGCTGCAGCGGTGCATCGTCGGTCAACCGGTCCAGCAGGGACGGCTGCAGGCGCTCGGTGGTGGTCAGCTCGGCCATCGGCGCATCTCAGTCCGCACGCTGCAGCCGCAGCTGCCGTATCTGCAGCAGGGGATGGTCACCGCTGTCGGTGGCCAGCATGCGTTGGCCACTGCCGATGCCGTGCTCGTCCCATTCACTGCGCCGGGCCAGCTGCAGGCCGCTGTCATCGCCGGCTTCGCTGCCCGGATAACGTACCGGCACGAACGCACGCAGCGCAGTACCCTGGCGCAGGTGCAGTTCGGCCGGTGCCCAGACCAGGTCACGCAGGTCTTCGGGAGGATCAATGCGCAGTTCAGCCAGGCCATCCAGCGGCAGCCACGCATAGCCGCTGGGGGTGATCACTTCCAGGCAGGGACCGAAACGCGGGTCGGCATCAGCGATCCACTCGAACGGCTCGCCATCACAGTCACCCGCGACCGCCGGTGCCTGCGAGAACGCCTGTTCGCGCAGATCAATGGCTGCGTCGATGTGGCCCTGCTGCTGCAGCTGCACGGCCTGCAGCAGCGGCGCCAGCCAGGGCTGCGGCGTGCCCAGTACGGGCGGCAGGCGCGTGCCGGCGAATACCTCGGCACGCACCTGCTCGGCACACAGCAGGGCGTGGCCGGCACTGCCCAGCAGCGACAGGCTGGCATCCAGCTGCACGGCCGCCTGCAGCTGGGCCTCGGCCCGTTGCCACTGGCCGAGCACGGCCAGCAGCTGGAACAGGAAGACACGTTCAGCGGCGGCGGTCGGTGCGGCACGCACACGTTCGCGCTGCGCCTGCAGCGCGCCGCCCAGGTCACCGGCCCGCAGCAGGTCCACGGCCGGTGCGGTATCGGTGGTGGGCGGCACGTTCATGCATCAGCCCTTGGCCACGGCCTGCATGTCGTAGGTGAAGGTCTTGGCCGCGCCGTCGGCGGTGCCGTCGGGCTTCTGCGGCTGGAACCCGTACTGGAACTTGCCGAAGTGCAGGGTGACGTTCTCGGTCAGGCGGTCCTCGCCACCGGAGCCGCCGGTGGATACCGAAGTGATCAGCACGCCGTTGGACAGGTGCAGGGTCACATAGTCGGTCTGCTCGCCGGTGGCGTTGGTCACGTACAACCACGCCTCCTCGAGGCGTGCACCGGTGCTGGCAGCCTGCAGCAGCGCGTTGGAGCTTTTGTCCACGTACTTGGTGATGGAGATGTCCTGGACGTGTGCCTTGCCACCGGAGCTGACCCCGCCGCTGTGCAGGTCGCCGCTGTTGCTGACGCCCCACGACCAGGCCAGTACCGGAATCTCGTTCTTGTGCTTGGCGTGGGTCGAGCCACCTTCGATGGTGACGCTGCCACCCTGGAACTTCAGATGCATGTCGAATGCCATGGAACTGCTCCTTCAATCGGCTGTCGAATCGGTTCGCCGGCCAGGGCCTGGCCGGCGCGGGAAGGGGAACGGGAAGATCAGGCCTTGGCCTGTGACGGCAGGCGCGAAACCAGCCGCAGCGAAACGGTCAGTCCTTCCAGCTGGTAGTGCGGTTTCAGGAAGAACTTGGAGGTGTAATAGCCGGGCGCACCTTCCACCTCCTCCACCACCACCTCGGCGGCGGCGAGCGGATGGCTGGCCTTGTACTCCTCGCTGGAGTTGGCCGGATCACCGTCGACGTAGTTGAGAATCCAGTTGCCCAGCCATTTCTGCATCTGCTCGCGGCTGGAGAACGAACCGATCTTGTCGCGCACGATGCACTTGAGGTAATGCGCGAAGCGGTTGCAGGCGAACATGTACGGCAGCCGGGCCGCCAGCGCCGCGTTGGCGGTGGCGTCGGGGTTGTCGTACTCGGCAGGCTTGTTCAACGACTGCGCGCTGATGAAGGCTGCCATGTCGGAATTCTTGCGATGCACCAGGGGCATCAGCCCCAGCTTGTCCAGCTCGGCGGAGCGGCGGTCGGTGATGGCCACCTCGGTCGGGCACTTCATGTCCACGCCGCCATCGTCGGTCGGGAAGGTATGGGTGGGCAGGCCTTCCACCGCGCCACCGGACTCGATGCCGCGGATCCTGGAGCACCAGCCGTACTGCTTGAACGAGCGGTTGATGTTGACCGCCATGGCATAGGCCGCGTTCTGCCAGGTGTAACGGCTCGAATCGGCACCGGAAGTGTCTTCCTCGAAATCGAACTCGTCCACCGGATCGGTGGCGGCGCCGTAGGGCAGGCGCGCCAGCGTGCGCGGCATCGCCAGCCCGATGTACTTGGAATCTTCCGAGTCGCGCAGCGAACGCCAGGCCGCGTAGTCGGGGGTGGTGAAGATCTTGGCCAGATCGCGCGGGTTGGCCAGTTCATCCCAGCCATCCATGCCCAGCAGGCGCGGTGCCGCCGCCGACAGGAAAGGTGCATGCGCGGCCGACGCCACCTGGGCCATGCCGGCCAGCAGCTCGACATCCTGCGGACTCTGGTCGAAGTAGTAATCGCCCACCAGGCAGCCATAGGGCTCGCCGCCCAGCTGGCCGTACTCGTGTTCATAGACCTTCTTGAAGATCGGGCTCTGGTCCCAGGCGGTGCCCTTGTAGCGCTTCAGGGTCTTGCCCAGTTCCTTCTTCGATACATTGAAGACCCGGATCTTCAGCTGGGTATCGGTCTCGGTGTTGTTGACCAGGTAGTGCAGGCCGCGCCAGGCACCTTCCAGCTGCTGGAAGTCCGGATGGTGCAGGATCTGGTTGAGCTGTGCAGTCAGCGTGCGGTCGATCTCGGCGATGTAGGCCTTGATCGTCTGCGAGACATCGTCGCTGACGATGTCCGCGCGGCTGAGCACCTGTTCGGCCAGCGTGCGTACCGCCGATTCCACTTCCTGCTGTGCGCGGTCGCTCTTCGGCCGGAACTGCTTGTTCAGCAGTTCGGCGAAGCCGCCCGATTCCAGTGCGGTGCCGGTATCGCTGCCGGCTTCGATCAGCTGTTCGGTCGACATGGCGTTACTCCCCGTCCTTGCCATCGCTGTTCGGCGCGGCGACCAGTGCCTGCAGCAGCGCCGGGTCACGGATCGCCTGTGCGATCAATGCCTCCGCACCGGCCTTGCCGTCCATGTAGGTATCCAGGTTCGCCAGCTGTGCACGCGCCTGCAGCAGCTTGGCCAACGGCTCGACGCGGCGCGCCACGGCGGCCGGCGAGAAGTCGTCCATGCTCTCGAAGGTGATGTCCACGTTCAGGCTGCCTTCGCCGGTCAGCGTGTTCGGCACGCTGAAGGCCACCCGCGGCTTCATCGACTGCAGCCGGCTGTCGAAGTTGTCGACATCGATCTCCAGCGCCTTGCGCTCTTCCAGTGACGGCAGTTCGCCGGCATTGGCGCCGGACAGGTCGGACATCACGCCCATCACGAAGGGCAGCTGTACTTTCTTCTGCGCCCCGTAGACCTCAACGTCGTACTCGATCTGCACCCGCGGTGCCCGATTGCGGGCAATGAACTTCTGGCTGTTCGCCATGGCCTGGCCTCCGATGGAAACGGGTCGTGCCGGGCGCCCGCGGGCGTCGGCCTCGATGCCGGGCAAGTCTGGGAGACCGCCGCGCAGGCCTCCCGACAATTCGTCTCAGCGTGGTCGTCAGGGTTCGCGGCGGGCCGATGATGGGTTTTCAGCGCAACTGTCGGTATCGACAGGACAGGCCCAGGGGATGGGCCGTGAAGACGCTGCCATGACACTCCAGCACTGCCCTTCGCTGGTCGGCGCACTTGCCGCCGACCTTGGTACCGCCGCCCTTGCTTCACTGCCGTCGGCGTCGACGGCGCCGCCGTCCGACCCGCGACTGCGGCGGATCCTCGATTTCATCGATGCGCACCTGGGTGAGTGTGAACTGGACGAGCGCATGATCCGCGATGCCTTCGCGCTCTCGCGGCCCACGCTGTACCGGTTGTTCCAGGCCTTGGGCGGGGTCGCCCGCTACATCCGCGAACGGCGCCTGTGGCTGGCCCACCGCCACCTCGACCGTGACCCCTGCTGCAGCGTCACCTGGCTGCTGTATGAGGTGGGCTTCGCCTCGGAACGCCAGTTCCAGCGGGCCTTCCAGGCCCGCTATGGGATGTCGCCGGCGCAGTGGCGCCGCGCCTGCCGCGGCCAGCCAACGCGGCTTTCATGAGAACGCTGGCCGCATCCACGCCCTGCATGGATGGCCGCTTGTGCAGCCCCAAAAAGATGACGCCGGCGCGCATCCTGCGGCCGGCGTCGGGTCCCCTCCCCGGGAACGCTTGAATCAGCGGGTATGGATCAGCGGATGACCAGCACCGGCAGGGTGCTGCGCGCCAGCACTTCCGCGGTCTGGCTGCCCAGCAGCACACGGGTCACGCCACGGCGGCCGTGCGACGTCATCACGATCAGGTCACTGTTGCGCTCACCCGCCGTCTCGATGATGCCGTCGGCCGCATAGCGGTCCAGCACATGCACCGGATTGGCGGTGATGCCCTGCTCGGCGGCCTTGGCCAGCGCCGGCTGCAGCACTTTCTGCGCGCCTTCCTCGCGGTCGGCCTTGTACTCGGGGCTGTTCATGTAGCCCACGCTCCAGCCCATGGCGTCGTACATGCCGACGGCCCATGGCTCGGAAACAGTCACGATATCGACCTCGGCATTGAGGTCCTTGGCCAGCTCCAGGCCCTTGGCCAGGCCCTTGTCGGCCAGCTCGGATCCGTCGGTGGCAATCAGGATGCGCTTGTACATGGTGGGGCTCCGTAGCGATCTGCCAGATGGGAACGACACCATTGCACACCGGATGTGCAGGCCGTGCCTTGAGCAGGATCAATCCGGCGCCGTGCAGCGGCGTGTGCGCACCGCCCGCTTGCACACCCCCTGACCGCAGCGCATGCTGGACCCGCGGCACCGCGCCGCCCTGGGAGAACGCCCATGCAGGACAGCAAGCCGACACCACGAAGCCCCCTCAGGATCATCCTCTGGAGCCTCATCGCCGCCTTCGTGCTGTTCTACGGCGGCTATCATCTGGGCAAGGATCTTGCCCAGCGCGACAACGCCCGGCAGTCAGCCGGCCGATAATGCTCTTCTGTAGAGCCGAGCCCATGCTCGGCTTCGGGTGCATGAGCCGAGCATGGGCTCGGCTCTACAACAACGTCGCTCAGGCGATCTGCACCACGCGCGCGTTCTGGCACAGCGGGTAGCTGGCCACGAATTCAGCGATCGCATCACGCATCGCCTCGAACGATTCGCCGTACATGTACAGCGCGGTCTCGGTCGGGCCCTGCCACCAGCTGCAGATTTCGCCCAGGCCGTCGATGTTCTCCGACAGCTGTTCGAACACGTGGTTGGAATCGCACTGTTCGTAGACGTCGTCCGGCAGGTTCAGGCCATCCAGGTAGATGCCCAGGCCTTCGGTCACGCCGAAGCCGCGGTCGGCTTCACCCGCACCCTGCAGCTGCGAACCCTTTGGTGCACCCAGCTGCTCCAGCAGATCGATCAGCTTCGGTACGCCACTCGCATCGATCAGTGCCACTTCGATATCGCCGTACTCGACCTCACCGAGATCGGACATCGCGGTGCCGCCGCCAGTCAGCTCACCTACCTGCGCCGCCTGCAGCAGCGCATCGAGCGGATCCTCGAACAGTTCGTGGCGATGCTCCGGCTGCAGCCGGGCGTTCAGCTTCACGGTGACGTGCAGCGTGGGTTCGGTCATGGAGGCGTTCCTGGAAGATGTCAGGCCCCATTGTAGAGTCGAAGGTAGCGGCAGGAGCCGCTGCCAACGTCGCTTGCGACGGCCCGAAGGGTGCCGGTCAGGACGACCGGCATAGCCATGCTCGGCTGTTCTTCCAGCCAGAAGCAGCCGAGCGTGGGCTCGCCTCTACAACAGCCCGTCAACGCAGAAACGGCGCCACCTTGCGCTTCAGCAGCTCCACCAGCACCGGGTCCATGTAGTCGTAGTCGTCCGGGATATCCAGGCAGATCACCCGCTTGCCCTTCAGCCATGCCTTGTAGCGGCTGGACAACCGGTTGCGATGCGCCTTCTCCATCACAAACACCAGGTCGGCCCACTGCAGCAGCTCGGGGCTGAGCACTTCCTCGGCATCGGCCAACAACCCGGCTGAGGCGGTCTCGATGCCCGGCCAATCGGCGAATACCTGCTCGGCCGTCGGGCTGCGCAGGCGGTTCTGGCTGCAGAGGAAGAGCACGTTGCGGGTCATGCCCGCAGCCTAATCGGGGTCGGATCCCTTTTCCAACGGGAAAGGGCTCTGACCCCAACCACGTGCATTCCGCGATGGGGTCAGAGCCCTCCCTGTGGGAGGGATCCGACCCCTCGACGGTGATCAGATCACTGTCAGGTTGGCGTAGGCCATCACCAGCCACTTGCTGCCGGCGTCGGCGAACTCGACCTGCACGCGGGCGTGTGCGCCGTTGCCTTCGTAGTCGGTCACCATGCCTTCGCCGAACTTGGGATGGGTGACCAGTGCGCCGAGCTTGATCGGCGGTGCCTCGATCGAGGCATGGCCCATCACCCGGCTCGCGCCCATCGAGGCCGGCCGCGAGACCTGCACCTTCGGCCGGACTTCGTGCAGCAGCTCACGGGGGATCTCGCGCAGGAAGCGCGACGGCAGGCTGTAGTTGTCCTGGCCGTGGATGCGGCGCGATTCGGCGTAGCTCAGCACCAGTTTCTGGCGCGCGCGGGTGATGCCCACGTAGGCCAGGCGGCGCTCTTCTTCCAGCCGGCCGCTTTCCTCCAGCGAGCGTGCGCTGGGGAACAGGCCTTCTTCCAGACCGGCCAGGAACACCAGCGGGAACTCCAGGCCCTTGGCCGAGTGCAGGGTCATCAGCTGCACGCCGTCCTCGCCCGCCTGCGCCTGGCCCTCACCGGCCTCCAGCGCGGCATAGGCCAGGAACGCGACCAGCTCGTCCATGTCCTCGCCCACTTCCTCGATGTCGTCGGCGCGGCGCACGAAGCGCGAGGCCACCGAGACCAGTTCGTCGAGGTTGTCGGTGCGCGATTCCGAGTCCAGCGCGTTGCGGCTTTCCTTGCTCCAGTGCTCGCGCAGCTGCGAGCGGGCCAGCACGTGGTCCACGCGCTCGGCCAGGGTCATGTGCAGGGTCTGCGCCTGCAGCTCGTTGACCAGCACCAGGAAGCCGGCCAGCGCATTGCGCGCACGTGCGGCCAGCGCGCTGCCCTGGGTGACCAGCATGGTCGCTTCCCACAGCGAAATACCCTGCGCGCGCGCCTCGCGGCGCACTTCGTCCAGCGTGCGGTCGCCGATGCCACGCGTCGGCGTGTTGACCGCGCGCTCGAACGCCGCGTCATCGTTGCGGTTGGACAGCAGGCGCAGGTAGGCCAGCGCGTCCTTGATTTCGGCACGCTCGAAGAAGCGCATGCCGCCGTACACGCGGTACGGCACCTGTTCGCTCAGCAGCGCTTCTTCCAGTGCGCGCGACTGCGCGTTGCTGCGGTAGAGCACGGCCACTTCGGTATAGCTGCCACCGTCACGCACCCACTGGCGCGCGCGCTCGACGATGTAGCGTGCCTCGTCCATCTCGTTGTAGGCGGCGTACAGGTCGATCGGCTCGCCGTCGCCGCTGTCGGTCCACAGCTGCTTGCCGATGCGGTCCGGGTTGTGCGCGATCACCGCGTTGGCGGCACCGAGGATGTTGGCGGTGGAGCGGTAGTTCTGTTCCAGGCGGATGGTCTGCGCGCCCGGGAAGTCGCGCAGGAAGCCCTGCACGTTCTCAACCTTGGCACCGCGCCAGCCGTAGATGGCCTGGTCATCGTCGCCGACCACGAACACGTGGCCGGAATCGCCGGCCAGCACGCGCACGAAGGCGTACTGGATGGCGTTGGTGTCCTGGAACTCGTCCACCAGGATTTCGCGGAAACGGGCGCGGTAGTGCGCCAGCAGGGCCGGGTTGTCGCGCAGCAGTTCGTGCGCGCGCAGCAGCAGCTCGGCGAAGTCGACCAGGCCGGCGCGGTCGCAGCGTGCCTGGTACTCGATGTAGGCCTGGCGCATGGTTTCCAGCCAGGCGTCATGCGGCTCGGGCTGGATGTGCTGCGGGCGGCGGCCCTCGTCCTTCTGCGCGTTGATCCACCACGCGATCTGCTTGGCCGGGTACTTGCCGTCGTCCAGTTCCAGCGCCTGCACCACGCGCTTGACCAGCCGCAGCTGGTCGTCCGAATCCATCACCTGGAAGCCTTCCGGCAGCTTGGCGTCCTGCCAGTGCAGGCGCAGCAGGCGGTTGGCCAGTCCGTGGAAGGTACCGATCCACATGCCACGGCTGCCATTGGGCAGCTGGGCGTCGATGCGGTGGCGCATTTCGCCGGCCGCCTTGTTGGTGAAGGTCACCGCGAAGATGCCGTGGGTCGGCACGCCGTCGACTTCATGCAGCCAGGCGATGCGGTGGGTGAGTACGCGGGTCTTGCCGGAACCGGCACCGGCCAGCACCAGGTGGTGGCCGGGGGGAGCGGAGACGGCTTCGCGCTGGGCCGGGTTCAGGCCATCAAGCAGGTGGGAGACATCCATGCCCCCATTTTACGGCATCGCCGTCGCGGCTCCTGCGACCACCTGGGTTGCCAGTGCGTGCGCCTGCTGACGCAGTTCAGGCACCGCCAGGCTTTCCCACAGGCTGCCGATGCGCAGGCTGCCGAGCACGCCCAGCCGCGCCTGCGGCTGTCCACCAGCGGCACACAGGCGGTCGCCCGGCACCGTGCTGTCCAGGCCCAGCCCATGTGGGCCGGGGCGCGCCATGCCGTCGGCCTGCAGCTGCTGCAGCAACGGATTGCGCAGCGCGCTGGCGCGGGTCTCCACGCCGGTGGCGTTGATCACCCCGCTGATCGTCCACTGCTGTTCATTGCCCGAGGCATCGCGGCCGGACAGCTGCAGCGCATTGCCGTCGCGCCAGACGCGTTGCAGGCGGGACCGGTGGATACGCAGCTGGCCGCTGTCCTGCAGGGACTGCAGCTGCGCATCCACTTCTTCGGCGATGCGGTGGCGATGCACGTCCCAATAGCGCACCACATGGCGCAGGAAGCGACGCTGGTCCGCCTCATCGAGGCTGCACCACAGCGCCTGCCCGTGCGGACGGATGCGGTCCATCACGCCCTGCCACGGCAGGCCGTCGGCCTGTGCCTGGCGCGCGAAGCCACGCAATGCGCGCAGGCGCTGGCGCAGGTTCATCGGCAGCAGCGTGGCCGGGTCGAACGTGGGCAGGCCACCATGCGCGTGCGGCAACGGCAGCAGGCCATGGCGCGAGATCACATGCAGCGGGCCGGTGTGGCCGGCAGCGACCAGCGCCAGCACGGTGTCGGCCATGCTCAGGCCGGAACCGACAATGGCCACGGCCTGCTCACCGGCCAGGGTGCGTACGCCGTCGTAGTCCCAGGCCTCGATCACGTCATCCGCAGGCAGCGCATCAGCACCGGCCACCGGCAGCGGGCGCATGCTGTTGCCGGTAGCCAGCACCGCCTGTGCGGCGTGCAGCGTCTGGCCATCGCCCAGCTGCAGCCGGTAACCGTGGTCATCCGGCTGCAGGCCCAGTACCGGCTGCGCGATCACCTGCAGCTGCGCCGGGCTGGCTGCGGCAGCGTCCTGCAGGCGCTGCTGCAGGTAGGCCGCGAAGTAGTGGCGGCACACGTAACGCTCGCCCAGCACCTCGCGCGCCTCGCCCGGGTAGGCGTTGGCGGCCATCAGGTAGTCGAGGAAATCGCCGGGCTGGTCGGCAAACGCACTCATCTTCGCCGCCGGCACGTTCAGCAGATGCTCCGGCCACGGCGTGGCATAGGCGATGCCCTGGGCCAGCTGCGAGGCGGGTTCGAAAATGGCCAGCGCCAGCGGCGCCTTGGCCTGGCGCAGTACCTGGATCGCCACCAGCACCCCGGCCGCACCACCACCGATGATTGCCAGGTCCAGTTCGCCATTACGCGGTGAATCAGTCATGTGCCGATTGTAGGCCATCGGCGATGACAGGCCGGATTGCCGAAGCGGGCGGCCGGCATTGCCTTACATCAACGCATCGGCCAGCCGTGCGATGCCCTCGCGGCTGCGCCGCCACGTGGGGCGGCTGCGCCACTGCTGCAGATCCAGCTGCCGCGACTCACGCAGATAACCATCCTCGATCTCGCACAACTGCGTCACCAGCGCGCGGTCGTAGCAGATCAGGCCGATCTCGGCATTCAGCGCAAACGAGCGGATATCCATGTTGATCGAGCCGAGCACGGCGATGTCCTCGTCCACGCTCATGTGCTTGGCGTGCAGGAACTGCGGTTCGTACAGGGCGATGCGCACACCACAGCGCAGCAGCTCGTCGTAGTACGCCTCCTGCGCCCACGAGGTCAGCCGCTGGTTGTTGCTGGCCGACAGGATCAGCTGCACGTCCACGCCGGACAACGCCGCGATGCGCAGCGCGCTCAACGTGGCTTCGTCGGGCACGAAGTACGGCGTGACCATCACCAGCCGCCGCCGCGCCAGGTGGATCAGCGCGGCCACCGCATCGCGTGCGTTGCTGTACGGATAGGCCGGGCCGCTGGGCAGCAGCTGGGTGGCGATGTCATCGCTGCACTCGGGCACATCGGCGATCACGTCCAGACGCTGGCCGGTCTCCATGTACCAGTCGCTGGCGAACACCGCTTCCAGATGCGCCACCGCCGGGCCACGCACGCGCGCCACCAGTTCGCGGTTCGGGTGGCCGGGCACGAACCCGGGGCCGGCCAGGTTCTGCGAACCGACATACGCCACTTCGTTGTCGATCACCGCGATCTTGCGGTGGTTGCGCAGGTCCATGCGCCCGCTGCGCCGCCAGCGCAGGCCACCGGGCAGCATCGCGCGCACTTCGATGTCGCGCGCTTCCAGGCGCTTGCGATAGGCGCGCAGGCCGCGCTTGGCACCCACCGCGTCGAGCAGCACGCGGCACTGCACGCCACGCGCGGCGGCACGCTGCAGCGCCTCGACCACCGCCTCGCCCACCGCGTCATCGAACATCAGGTAGTACAGGAGGTGCACGCGGTCTTCGGCCTGGTCGATGTCGGCGATCAGCGTGTGCAGCGATTCGTCGTAGTCGGTCAGCAGGTCCACCGCGTTGCCGTGCACCGGCATGAAGTCGCCCTGGCGCTGCACCAGCGGCACGATCTCGGCGCTGGCGGTGTCCGGCTGCGGGGCCCAGCGCAGGCGATGCTGCAGCGCCTGTTCCTCGCGGATCACCTGCGAGGCCTCGGCCTGGCGGCGGATGCGCTCACGCGACAGCCACGGGTGGCCGAACAGCAGGTACAGCGGCAGGCCCAGCAGCGGCACGAAGCCGACCAGCAGCAGCCAGCTGCGCGCCGCCCCCGGCGTGGTGCGGGTGGGAATCCAGCACAGCGCGACCAGCCGGATCAGCCAGTCGATCAGCAGCAGGTAGGAACCCAGCAACCACTCGAACAGCATCGCGTCGCCCGTCGGGAGGTGATGGGTCATTCTGCCCAGCGGGGTGTGTAGAGTCGAGCCGCGCTCGACTGCTTTGAAGCCGTGTGCCAACCAAGGTTGGCACCTACCGGGTGAAGGGACAGCGTGTCGACCAAGGTCGACACCTACCGGGGGCGGGACAAGTTGCCAACCAAGGTTGGCACCCACCATCTGGATGCCAGGCATGAAAAAACCCGCCACAAGGGCGGGTTTCTTCGCGGGGATCAGCAATCCTTGCGGATTACTTGATCTTGCCTTCCTTGTACAGGACGTGCTTGCGCACGACCGGATCGTACTTCAGGAATTCCATCTTCCCCGGGGTGTTCTTCTTGTTCTTGTCGGTCGTGTAGAAGTGGCCGGTACCGGCCGAGGAAATCATACGGACCTTATCGCGCTTGCCTGCCATGATGCTTTACTCCTCAGACCTTTTCGCCGCGCGCACGCAGCTCAGCCAGAACGGAATCAATGCCGTTCTTGTCGATGGTGCGCAGTGCATGCGCGGAAACACGAAGCTTGACCCAGCGGTTCTCGCTGGCCACCCAGAAACGGCGCTCGTGCAGATTCGGCAGGAAACGACGACGGGTCTTGTTGTTGGCGTGCGAGACGTTGTTACCCGTCTGCACTCGCTTGCCGGAAACCTGGCATACGCGGGACATTGCGCACCTCGATAGTAGTAGTTGTCAGCCCGTAGCCCGGGAGACGGCGGCCTCGATGGTTGCCCACCACACGTCAAGAGAATCAAAGGGTTACGCTGGCGTTGGGCGGCCGGGGACGTGTTCCCGGGGGCGCCGCCCGGTAGAAAACCGGACACAGCCAGCCGCGCATTATGCACGGGTTCAAGCACTTGCGCAAGTTACCCACAGGCTGGGGCTGAACGCGACGGCCGCCTTCCTGTAGAGCCGAGCGTGGGCTCGGCTCTACACAAGCGGCCGGGCCGGCTCAACGCAGGTGCGGAATCACCTGGGCCAGCAGATGGGCATCCTTCAACGCGCCATGCAGGCCGCGGTTGCCGGGAATGCGCAGGCGCTGCAGCACATCATCCAGCTTGTTGCCCTGGCCGGGCCAGCGCCCGCGCGCCAGCTTCAGGCTGCAGGTGATGCGGCAATGCTGGGCCAGGCTGGCGGGGATGCCCGCCAGGCGCAGCTCGTTGTCCAGGAACCCCACGTCGAAGGTGGCGTTGTGCGCGACCATTTCGCTGCCGCGCAGGAAGTCCAGCAGTTCGGCGGCCTTGCTGGAAAACAGTGGCTTGCCCACCAGCATCGCATCGCTGATGCCATGCACGCGCTGCGCGCCCCAGTCGACCTTGCGCTGCGGCTGCAGGTAGGTGTGGAACTGGCGGCCGCTGAGCTGGCCATCGATCAGTTCGACAGCACCGATTTCGATCACCCGGTGCCCCAGGCGGTGGGAGATGCCGGTGGTTTCGGTATCCAGTGCGACGATGCGGCTCATCAGGGTGTGCGTTCTCCAGTACGTGCAGCCGGATTTTCGCACGCGACCGATGCACTCACCCCAACGCTTCCACCACCCAATCAATGAATACCCGCATCCGCTGGCTCATGTGCCGGTTCGGCGGGAACATCACATGCATCGGCATGGGCGGCAGCTGCCAGTCCTGCAGCACCGGCAGCAGCTCACCACGCGCCACGTGCGGTTCGGCCATGTAGCTGGGCAGCGCCACCACGCCCAGCCCCGCCAACGCAGCCGCCAGATAGGCGTTGCCGTCGTCGAAGCCGACCGTGTAGCGGCCCTGCACCTCGACGCGCTCATCGACGCGCTGCGCGCTGAACGCCCGGGCCCGGCCACTGCGCGGGCTGAGGAAACCGACCATGTGGTGGTCCGGCCCTTCCAGCGCGCGCGGATCGGCCGGCAACCCGAAACGCTGCGCATAGCCCGGGCTGGCATGGAAACCGATCGGCAGCGCGCCGAGCGGCCGCGCCACCAGTGCCGGGTCGGCGGGGGTGCCACCACGGATCACGCAATCGACGTTGTCGGCGATGACGTCGACCTCGCGGTCACTGACGCCGATATCCAGCTGGATCTCCGGGTAGCGCGCCTGGAAATCCGGCAGCGCCGGCACCAGCCGCAAGCGCGCGTACGGCCCGGGCACATCCACGCGCAGGCGTCCGCGCGGCTGGGTGGCCGCGTCGCCCAGCCCGCCCTCCACCTCTTCCAGCTCGGCCAGCAGGCGGGCGATGCGCGGGTAATAGGCGGCGCCATCGGCGGTGACGCTGACCCGGCGCGTGGTGCGGTTGAGCAACCGCAGCCGCAGGTGCGCCTCCAGCTGCTGCACCAGCTGGGTGGCCGTGGTGCGGCTGATCTGCAGGGTCTGCGCGGCGCGGGTGAAGCTGCCGGTTTCCACCACCCGGGCAAAGGCCCGCATCGCCTCGAAACGGTCCATGGCTGACCATGATTGTTTGGGATCAGCAATCAATCTAGGCCGATCATCGCGGTTTATCCAGACAGCGCTGGCGCGGAGGATGGGCGTTCTCTCCCACGGGATCTTCCCCATGTCACAGCGTGATGTCGTTTTCCCCGCCGGCCGCCAGGCCCTGTACGAGCGCAACCGCTACTCGCCGGCGATCCGGTCCGATGGCTTCCTGTTCGTCTCCGGCCAGGTCGGCAGCCGCGAGGACGGCTCGCCCGAGCCGGATTTCGAAACCCAGGTGCGCCGCGCCTTCGGGAATCTCAACGCGGTGCTGGCTGCCGCCGGCTGCACCTTCGACGACGTGATCGACGTGACCATGTTCCTGGTCGATCCGGAAACCAACTTCGAGAAGGCGTGGGCGATCGTGCCCGAGTACTGGGGCGAAGCGCCACACCCGACCCTGACCGGTATCGGCGTGACCTGGCTGTACGGGTTCCAGTTCGAGATCAAGGTGATCACGAAGCTGCCTGCAGACCGGTAGTGCCGGCCGCTGGCCGGCGACGGCAGGCGATTGCCTGCGCTCGTGAGGTTGCCGGCCAGCGGCCGGCACTACCCAGACGAAGGGCACTGCCCCCGCGCGGCCATCATTCCGCAGCAAATTCCAGTGTCCGACGCCAACGCAATGGCTTGGTCGCACGCGCCGGGTCAGGGCCGAACTGGCTCAACCAGCCAGCGGCCATTGCACGGGCACGCAAGCGTTCGCCAACGCCTTCGGCGACTTCCACTTCAACGCGGGTTACCTTGCCTTCGGCATCCACGTCCAGCACCCAGACCAGCTTGCCCACCCATTCGGCCGCCGGGACGGACGGGTCGTAGTTCGGGCGGCCAGCAACGTAGGGGCCGTCGTGCCCTAGATACAGCGGAGACTCCTCCAAGCGGTGATCGACACGAACGGCGGCTTTGCCGGTCCGGCCGTCGCCAAGAACGGCATCCACCGTCCACGTGCCGGCCGTCCCCGCAGTGCCAAGGTCCGCTGGGAAACAGGTCTTGCGGCCACGGAAACCGTCATGCCGGACCTGCGAGATGCGAACGCCATTGGCGTCGCGAATGGTGAGTTCCAATCCGCCCACATCGGCGTCTTCTCCACCGGCGGCAACGCAGATGCGGTGGTCGTGCAGTCCGTCGGCAACGAACTGGTAGGCCACTGATCGCGCGATGGCGTCCGCGGGTGTCGGCGACCACAGTAACTCGACGTAGACGTCATCCGAAGCCTGGACAGCGGGGCTGACCAACACCATCAGCAGCCCAACAGCAGCGACGCGTGCGTTCATCGTTCCCTCCCTGGTGACGAATCCCGATCGTCACCGAAGGCGTTGCAAGGTGCAATGGACCGCCCGTGCAAGGGCAATCCGCAGTGCAGGACGCCACCTGAACGGGAGATTCCGACGAATTCCCGAAGCGTCCATTGATATTGTATCCGGCGAAAACCGCTTGCTAGCCTCCCCTCCATGCGCCGGATCTCCCGCCACCTTCGCTCGTACCTGCTGATGCTGCTGATGGCGGCATTCGTGGTCGTGCCGGTGGCCGACGCGCTGGCCTGCACGGTGGAACCGCACGCCAGCACGGTGCATGTGGAGTCCGCTCCGGATGCCGATGGCGATGGCGATGCCGACGGCAAGCACGTCGGTGCCTGTGGCCACAACCACTGCCACCACTCCAACCTGAGCCTGCCGGCCAGTACCCTCGCCGCCTTCGGTGCGCCACTGCCGTCGCGCTGGATGAATGCCGGCGACGCGGCGACCTATGCGGTCGCCCAGGATGAATTGACGCGTCCCCCCCGGGCGTGAGTTGAGCGCGTCCCGCGATTGCGGGCTCCCGTTTCACTCACAACCGGAATCCCCCTATGTCGATCCTGACACCTCGGTCGCCGCGCGCGGCCGGGCTGGTCGTCGCCGTGTTGCTGGGCCTGGCCCCGGCGGCATCGGTGATGGCGCAAGCCGCCCCTTCCTACGACACCCTGCTTGAACGCCTGGACCAGCTGCCCGGTACCCGCGTCGGTACGGCGCTGGCCGAGGCCGCCGACGCGCGCGCCGACCAGGCCCGTGCGCTGCCCAATCCTTCCCTCTCCTACTCCGCCGAGAACGCCTGGGGCACCGGCTCCTATGGCGGCATGGGCAAGGCCGATACCGTGCTCACCCTGTCCCAGCCGCTGGAGGTCTGGGGCCAGCGTGGCGCGCGTGTCCGTGCCGCCCGTGCCGAGGCACAGGCCGCCAACCTGCGTGGTGCCCAGAGCCGCAGCGACGTGGCCAGCCAGCTGGCGGTGGTCTACGCACAGGCGGAAAGTGCACTGCGCCGCTACTCCCTGGCCGAGGAGGCGCTGACCCTCACCCGCGATGACGCCAGCGCGGTCAACGCGATGGTCAAGCAGGGCCGCGAGCCACAACTGCGCGCGGTGCAGGCGCAGAGCGAAGTGGCCAATGCCAGCGCTGCGCTGGATGAAGCGCAGGCGTTCCGCGACGCCGCGCTGGCCCGCCTGGCCGGTGCCGCGCTGCTGGATGCGCCGGTGCAGTCGATCGACAACAGCCTGCTCGACCGTGCCCCGCCGCTGCCGCGTGGCGCCACCGACGTGGCGCTGGCGGTGCGCATCGCCGAAGCCGAAGCCGATGCAGCCGGCAAGCTGGTCGACGTGGAGCGCAAGCGCGCCCTGCCCGACCTCAGCGTCACCGCCGCGCAGACCCGCTTCCGCGAAGGCGGCGAGCGTGCCTACAACCTCGGGGTCAGCCTCAGCATCCCGCTGTTCGACCGCAACCGCGGTGGCATCCGCGCCGCCAATGCCGACCAACGCGCGGCCGAGGCACGCCTGGACCAGCAGCGCCGCGACAGCGAGGCCGAACGCCTGTCCGCCGTGGCCGGGCTGAAGGCGGCCGGCAGCCGCACCCGCGCCGCCGATGAAAGCGTGGTCGCCGCCGAAGAGGCGTATCGCCTCGCACGCGTCGGCTTCGACGCCGGACGCATCTCGCAGCTGGAACTGCGCAGCACGCGCAGCGCCCTCATCGCCGCCCGCGGCACCGCCGTGGATGCGCGCCTGTCGCGCGTCGGCGCCGAAATCGATCTTGCCCGCCTTGAGGGGCGCGCACCTTTTGTGGAGGCCAAATGACTCTCTCCCGTACTTTCCCGCTGATCGGCGGCGTGCTGCTGACCATGCTGCTGGCCGGCTGCGCTGGCAACGCGCAGACGCCTGCCAATGAAGACCCCGCTGCGGCCAAGGCCGGCACCGACGATGGCCACGGCCATGCCGCCGACAGCAAGGAGGCCAAGGCGGAAACCGCCAAGGCCCCCGCCGACGCCGATGAAGGCGTGGTGCAGCTGACCCAGGAACAGATCAAGGCCTCCGGTATCGAAGTGGTCGCGATCGGTCGCGGTGGCGGTGGCTCGACCCGGCTGTCCGGCAGGGTCGAGCCCACCGTGGGCGCCCGCGCGTCGGTGGCATCCACGGTGACCGGCCGCGTCGAACGCGTGCTGGTCGCGCCAGGCACGGCGGTGAAGCAGAACCAGGCGCTGGCGATCGTGGTCAGCGGTGAGGCTGCGGTGTTCCGCGCCAATGCGCTGGCTGCATCGGCCGAAGCCGAGGCCGCGCGCCTGGCCTATGGCCGCGACAAGGCGCTGGTCGACCAGGGTGTGGTCGCCCGCCAGGAACTGGAGGCCTCGCGCGCCCGCTCGCTGGCGGCACAGGCCCAGGCCGCTGCCGCGCAGGCCCAGGCCGCCGCCAACGGTGCGCCCGATGCCAGTGGCCGCGTGCGCATCACCAGCCCGGTGGCCGGCATCGTCGGCAACGTGCAGGTCACCCCGGGCGGCGTGGTCGCTGCCGGCAGCGCGGTGGCCGATGTCGCCGATCCGGCGATGAACGAACTGGTGTTCACCGCGCCGCCCGCGCTGGCCGCACAGGTCACGCCCGGCATGAAGCTGGAAGTGAGCGTGCCGGGTGGCAGCTTCACCGCCACCGTCACCGGTTCGGCCGCTGATGTGCGCCAGCAGGGCGGCGTCGCGGTGATCCGCGCCACGCCGGTGGACGCTTCGCTGCCGCCGGCCGGTTCGCCGGTATCGGCGGTGGTGGTCACCGAAGGCCAGGACGGTTCGCTCAGCGTGCCCGCCGATGCGGTGCAGAACGTCGATGGCGGCAGCGCGGTGTTCGTTGCCGTCGACGGCGGCTTCAAGGCTCAGCCGGTGCTGGCCGGGCGCCGTGCCGGCGACCGCATCGAGATCCTCGGTGGGCTGACCGGCAACGAGCGCATCGTCGGTGCCAACGCCTTCCTGCTCAAGGCCGAACTGGCCAAGGGCGAAGCCGAGCACGGCCACTGAGGAGGCGACCATGTTCAAGCTGATCATTGAAACAGCGGTGCGCCACCGCTGGCTGGTGGTGTTCATGGCGGCGCTGATCGCTGCCGTGGGCCTGTTCCAGCTGGGCAAGCTGCCGATCGACGCGGTGCCGGACATCACCAACCGCCAGGTGCAGATCAACACGGTGGCACCGGCACTGACCCCGGAGCAGATCGAGCGGCAGGTGACCTATCCGCTGGAAACCGCGCTGGCCGGCATTCCCGGCCTGACCACCACGCGTTCGCTGTCGCGCAATGGCTTCTCGCAGGTCACCGCGATCTTCACCGATGCGACCGACATCTACTTCGCCCGCCAGCAGGTGGCCGAACGCATGCGCGAGGCATCCGAAGACCTGCCCGATGGCGCGTCGCCGATGCTGTCGCCGGTCACCACCGGCCTCGGCGAAGTGCTGATGTGGACCGTGGACTTCACCGCGTTCGATCCGGCCAGGCTGGCCAAGCCCGGTGAAGCCGGCTGGCAGGCCGGCGAGGTCTACCGCACGCCGGAAGGCAACCTGCTGCGCACGCCGGAAGAACGTGCCACCTACCTGCGCACCGTGCAGGACTGGATCATTGCGCCGCAGATGCGTTCCAGCCCGGGGCTGGCCGGCGTCGATACGGTCGGCGGCTACGTCAAGGAATACGGCGTGCATCCGGACAGCGCCCGACTGGCCGCGCACGGCCTCGGCCTGGCCGATCTGGTCACTGCCCTGCAGCGTTCCAACGTGCAGGCCGGTGCCGGTTTCGTGCAGCGTGCCGGCGAAGGCCTGGTGGTGCGTGCCGATGGCCTGGCGCTGACCACCGACGACCTGGCACAGGCCCCGGTGGCCACCCGCAATGGCGTAGTGGTGCGCGTGGCCGATGTGGCCGAGGTCGAGCTGAGCCGCGCGCCACGCCTGGGTGCGGCCAGCCGCAACGGCCATGAAGCCGTGCTGGGCACCGCGCTGATGATCGCCGGCGGCAACAGCCGCACCGTGGCCCAGGCCGCCGCCGCGCGCCTGGAACAGGTGAACAAGTCGCTGCCGGCCGACATCGTGGCGGCACCGGTGCTGGACCGCAGCGTACTGGTCAATTCCACCATCAAGACCGTGGCCAAGAACCTCACCGAGGGCGCGCTGCTGGTGGTGGTGGTGCTGTTCCTGCTGCTGGGCAACCTGCGTGCGGCGACGATCACCGCGCTGGTGATTCCGCTGTCGTTCCTGTTCGCAGTCATCGGCATGAACCGCTTCGGCATCAGCGGCAACCTGATGAGCCTGGGTGCGCTGGACTTCGGCATCCTGGTGGACGGTGCGGTGATCGTGGTCGAGTCGACGCTGCTGATGCTGGGCCAGCGCCGTGCCGAACTGGGCCGTGCGTTGACCGCGATGGAACGCCTGCGCGTGGCCGCCGATTCGGCGATGAAGATGGCCCGCCCTGCGGCCTTCGGCCAGCTGATCATCCTGCTGGTGTTCGCGCCGATCCTTACCCTGGAAGGCGTGGAGGGCAAGACGTTCCACCCGATGGCGGCCACCTTCATGCTGGCCCTGGTCGGTGCCTTCATCTTCTCCTTCACCTTCGTGCCGGCGATGGCCGCACTGCTGGTGCGCGAGCCCAAGGTGAAGGACGGCGATACACATGCTGACGATGGCGAGCACGAGACGAAGCTGATCCGCGTGCTGCGTGCGCGCATCGAGCCGGTGGTGCGCAAGGCCGTGGCGCATCCGCGCACGGTGCTGGCCGGTGCGGTGATGATGGTGGTGGTGGGCATCGGTTCGTTCTCGCTGCTGGGCCGCGAGTTCATGCCGACGCTGGACGAAGGCAACGTGGCGATGCAGGCCCTGCGCGTGCCGTCGACCTCGCTGGAGCAGTCGCTGGCGATGCAGCTGGCACTGGAAAAGGCAATTGCCAAGCAGCCGGAAGTAGAAACCGTGTTCTCGCGCACCGGTACCGCCGAGGCGGCGATCGACCCGATGCCGACCAACATCTCCGACAGCGTGATCGTGCTCAAGCCACGCAAGGACTGGCCGGATCCGAAGCTGGGCAAGGACGCGCTGGTGGCACGCTTCGAAACGCTGGCCGGGCAGCAGCTGGGCAACAGCTTCGAGTTCAGCCAGCCGATCGAACTGCGCTTCAACGAACTGATCTCCGGCGTGCGTACCGACCTTGCGGTGATGATCTTCGGCGATGACTTCAGCCAGCTGCAGAAGGTGGCCGATCAGGTAGCGCTGAAGCTGCGTGCGGTGAACGGCGCGGCCGACGTGCGGGTGGAACAGATCTCCGGCCTGCCCACGCTCAACGTGGCCATCGACCACGTGGCGGCGGCGCAGTATGGGCTGACCGCGGCGGACGTGAGCGATGCACTGTCCACCGGCATTGGTGGCACGGCGGCCGGCAAGATCTTCGAGGGCGACCGCCGCTTCAACGTGGTGGTGCGCCTGGACGATGCCTCGCGCAACGATCCGGACCAGTTGGCGTCGTTGCCGATTGCTACGCCATCGGGGCTGGTGATTCCGCTGTCGTCGGTCGCGCGCATCACGGTCAGCGAAGGGCCGAACCAGATCAGCCGCAACAACGGCAGCCGCCGCGTGGTGGTGCAGGCCAACGTGCGCGGCCGCGACCTGGGCGGTTTCGTCGGCGAAGCGCAGGCCGCAGTGGCCGACGTGGCACTGCCGCCGGGTGCCTACCTGACCTGGGGTGGCCAGTTCGAGAACCTGCAGCGCGCGGAAAAGCGGCTGGCGACGGTGGTACCGGTGGTATTCCTGCTGATCGGCAGCCTGCTGTTCATGGCCCTGCGCAGCGGCAAGGAAGCCATTCTGGTGTTCAGCTGCGTGCCGTTGGCGCTGGTCGGCGGCATCCTCGCGCTGCTGCTGCGTGGCATGCCGTTCTCGGTGTCGGCGGCGGTCGGCTTCATCGCCGTCTCCGGCGTGGCCACCTTGAACGGTCTGGTACTGATGCAGGCGATCCGCGAGCGCCTGGATGCCGGTGACCTGCCGCTGCAGGCGGCGATCAACGGTGCGTCGAGCCGCATCCGCGCGGTGCTGACCACGGCGCTTGTGGCGATCGTCGGCTTCATTCCGATGGCGATCGCCAGTGGTTCCGGTGCGGAGGTGCAGAAGCCGCTGGCGACGGTGGTGATCGGTGGCCTGATCACCGCCACCGTGCTGACCCTGCTGGTGCTGCCGACCTTCGCGGCACGGGTGGCCAAGCCGCGGGCGGTGGGGTGATGTGATGCCGGGGTCGGAGCCCTTTCCGTGGGAAAGGGATCCGACCCCATGACCGGGCCGGATTGCCGGCCAGCGGCCGGCACTACCCTTGCACGGTCAGGCCTTCTTGCGTTCGGCGATGTAGGCCTGGATCTGCTGTTCCAGCACCGGCAGCGGCACCGAGCCCTGCTTGAGCAGGGTGTCGTGGAAGCCCTTGATGTCGAACTTGTCGCCCAGCTCCTTCTCGGCCTGCGCGCGCAGGCGCACGATGGCGATTTCGCCCAGCTTGTAGCTCAGCGCCTGGCCCGGCCAGGAAATGTAGCGGTCCACTTCGGTGGTCACTTCATGCTCGCTCAGCGCGGTGTGGTCACGCAGGTAGGCCAGCGCCTGCTCGCGGCTCCAGCCCTTGCTGTGCACGCCGGTATCGATCACCAGGCGTGCAGCGCGCCACATTTCGTAGGTCAGGCGGCCGAAATCCTCGTACGGGGTTTCGTAGATGCCCATCTCCACGCCCAGCTTCTCGCAGTACAGCGCCCAGCCTTCGCCGTAGGCGGAGATGTAGGCGTTGCGGCGGAACTCGGGCAGGTTCTTCTGCTCGGCGGCAATGGCACCCTGCAGCGCGTGGCCCGGATCGGATTCATGCAGGGTCAGCGCCGGCAGGTTGTACAGCGGGCGCGACGGCAGGTTGTAGGTGTTGAGCCAGTAGGTGCCCATGCCACCACGGCCGGCGGTCCAGAACGGCGCGATGTCCGGCGGCACCGGCACAATGGTGAAGCGCGCGCGCGGCAGCGTCATGTACTTGCCGAGCTGGCCATCGGCCCGCTTGGAGATCCACGCCGCGCGCGACAGCAGTTCCTCCGGCGTCTTGGCATAGAACTGCGGATCGGTGCGCAGGAAGGTCAGGAACTCGGCGAAGCTGCCCTTGAACTTCACCTGCTTGATGATGTCGTTCATTTCCTTCTGGATACGCGCGACTTCACCCAGGCCGATGCGGTGGATCTCGTCCGGCGACAGGTCCAGCGTGGTGTATTCGTGGATCTGCTGCTTGTAGTACGCCTTGCCGCCCGGCATCGCTTCGGCGGCCAGGGTGGTGCGCGCCTGCGGCACGTACTCGCTGACGAAGAAGGTGCGCAGCTGCTGGAACGCAGGCACCACCTTGCCACTGATTGCTTCGCGCGCCTGCGCCTGCAGCCTGGCCTGCTCGGCGGCCGGGATGCTGTTGGGCAGCTTCTTGAACGGTGCGTACAGCGGCGACTCGGTGGGATCCATCAGCTCGGCGACGGTGGCGATGGACACCTCGCGGCCATCGAGCACGGCACGCGGCACGCTGAAGCCACGCTTCAGGCCGGCGCGCATGTTCTCGGTCTGCTGGCCGAAGTAGCGCGGCACATCGTTCAGGCGGGCGATGTAGTTCTGGTAGTCCTGCGCGGTCTTCATCTCGCGCCGGGCCATGAAGGACAGGTTGGACCAGAACGAGGAGTCGGCGTTGAACGGCATCTCGTAGCCGCGCAGGCGCACGTCTTCGGCCAGGTTGAACACCTGGTCGCGGTAAATCGCGTAGTTGACCTGGTTGTCGGGCGACAGGGTCTTCGGGTCGATCTTCTTCAGCGCGGCCAGGGTCTCGTCCCACACCTTCAGGCGTGCCTGCTGCGCCGCCGGGCCGACGTCGGGCATGCGGGTGGCATTGGCCGGGGCATCCTCGTCCTCGCTGGCCTCGCCGCCGCCCTCCTGGCGCCACTTCCATTCCTTCTCGTACACCGCACGGAAGGCGGCGTCGGCAGGCGATTCGGTGGCCACGCTGGCCGGTGCGGCGGTGGCGGGCGGCGCGGCCAGGGCCACGGCGGGGGCGGACAGGGCGATCAGCAGGGCAACGGCAAGACGGGTTTTCACGAGCACAGGTTCCCGGGAAGGCAGACCCCGATCATGGCACCGCCCACGGCCCATGGCATGGGACGAAGGTCCTGCCTGCAACGCAGACCGGAGCCCCGGTAGCGGCCAACCTTGGTTGGCCCCCCAAACCCAGCGCCGACCAAGGTCGGCATCTACCGTAGCGTGGCAGACCGGGGCTCCGGTAGCGGCCAACCTTGGTTGGCCCCCAAACCCAGCGCCGACCAAGGTCGGCACCTACCGGATGGGGCCCCGACGGCCTAGTGGCTGGCCTTGTCCCGCTTCCAGCCCCGGTGCTTGATGTCCAGCTGCAGGCTGTACAGCGCGGTGAACGCCGGGAACAGGTTCTGCAGCACGCCCACCGAGTCCTGCTTGGCCGAGAACAGGAAGTAGCTCAGCGTCATCAGGCTGCCGACCACGCTCATGTACCAGAACAGGCGCGGGATCACCGGCTTGCCGGCGCGCTTGGAGGCGATGAACTGGACCAGCCAGCGGCCACCAAACATCAGCGCGCCGGTATAGCCGATCAGCTTCCAGCCGGTCACATGCAGGCCGGTCCAGTACAGCCAGGTCAGCGGCTGGTCGAGCCAGTGCAGCTCCAGGCCCATCACCGCTCTTCCACCGCGGTGCGCTTGCTGCGGGTGATCAGCCAGGCCACGCCGCGCAGGTCACGGATGCCGACCAGCGCGCGGCCGAGGTTGTTGTACTTGGAGACGCCGGAGGTACGGTGGCGGTGGTTGACCGGCACGCTGGTGGTCTTCCAGCCGGCACGCTGCATCAGCGCCGGCAGGTAGCGATGCATGTGGTCGAAGTACGGCAGGTCGAGGAACGCACTGCGCTCGAACAGCTTGATGCCGCAGCCGGTGTCGGGCGTATCGTCGCGCAGCATGCGTGCACGGATGGCGTTGGCCCAGCGGCTGGCCCAGCGCTTGCTGCCGCTGTCCTGGCGGTTGACGCGCCAACCGGCGAACAGCTTCACCTGTGCTTCGGCGGCATCGCGCGCAACCAGCAGCTTGGGAATATCCGCCGGATCGTTCTGGCCATCGCCATCCAGGGTGGCGATCCACGGTGCACGCGCGTGCTTGACCCCGGTGCGCACCGCCGTGCTCTGCCCGCTCTGGTTCACGTGGTGCAAGACCCGCAGTTCCGGCGTGGTCGCCTTCAGGCCCTGCAGCACCGCCAGGGTGTCATCGCGCGAGTGATCATCGATGTAGACGATCTCGAACGGCAGCCGGCCGCGCAGCGCAGCGGTGATTTCGGCGACCAGCGGGGCGACATTGTCGCGCTCGTTGAACACGGGGACGACAACGGAAAGCTCGGGTTGGCTCATAAGGCACTCGGCCAAGGGGGGACAAAGACCGCGCATTCTCCGAAACCGAGGTTATCCGAAGATGAACCCGGCCGCGTGAGGATTGCGGCTCAGGCGCGGTCGCCAAAATACTCGCGGCACCACTGCACGACAGGCGGCAGCCCTTCTTCGATCGGGGTCACCGCGTCGAAGCCGAAGGCGTCATGGGCGCGCCGGGTATCGGCCATCGTGCGCACCATGTCGCCGGGCTGCATGGGCTTGTAGACCTTCTGCGCGGGGCGGCCGGCGGCCTGCTCGATCACGCTGATGAAGCGCTCCAGCTCGACCGGCGTATGGTTGCCGAGGTTGAACACCCGGTGCGGCACCGGACCGTCGGCCGGATGCGCGAGGGCGCCGAGGATACCCGACACGATGTCGGAAACATGTGTGAAGTCGCGCTGCATGCGGCCTTCGTTGAACACGTCGATCGGCCGCCCGGCCAGCACCGCGCGCGAGAACAGCAGCGGTGCCATGTCCGGCCGGCCCCACGGGCCATACACGGTGAAGAAGCGCAGGCCGGTGGCGTGCAGGCCGTACAGCTGCGCGTAGGTGTAGGCCATCAGCTCGTTGGCCGCCTTGGTAGCCGCGTACAGCGAGCGCGGCTGGTCCACGCGCTGGTCCTCGGAGAACGGCGGTGTGGCCGAATCACCGTAGACCGAGCTGCTCGACGCATACACCAGGTGCTGCACGCCACGGTGGCGGCACAGCTCGAGGATGTTGACGAAGCCGACCAGGTTGCTGTCGACATAGGCATGCGGGTTTTCCAGCGAGTAGCGCACGCCGGCCTGTGCGGCCAGGTGGATCACCGCAGTCGGCTGCACTTCGTCGAACAGCGCGGCCAGGCCTTCGCGATCGGTCAGGTCCAGCGTGCGCAGGTCCAGCGCCGGGCACAGCGCGGCCACGCGGTCGCGCTTGATCTGCGGGTCGTAGTAGTCGTTGAAGTTGTCCAGGCCAACCACCGGCTGGCCCGCCTCCAGTAGCGCGCGGGCGGTGTAGGCACCGATGAAGCCGGCAGCGCCGGTGAGCAGGATGGTCATTGCAGTTGCCTGGAAATCAATGAGTACAGGTGCAGAGGATACGCTGCGGGCTCAGAACAGCCCGAAACGCTTCCTGGCCACGTTGGTGCGGCCGGGTTCGATCACGTCCTGGATGTTCTTCGCATCGAAGCGATCGAGCAGCGCCTCGGCGCCCTTTTTCAGCTTCAGGTCCATCTCCTCCGGGTACAGCGGCATCAGGGTCATGAAGGCGATGGTCCTGCCATCTTCCAGCACCAGCTCGGCGAATTCTTCCGGGGTGGTTACCGGCGGCAGCACGATGGCGCCGTCGAAGCCCACGCCGGGCGCATAGGGCTCGCTGGGATGGCCGTTGGGAATGGTGTGGCCGAAGCCCAGCCAGGTGTCGTACTCGTGCGGCAGCCGCGCCATGCCCTTCAGCAGGCGCACCGGCCAGTAGTTGCGCTCGTCCTCGAAGGCGTCCTGCGAGATCGGCCAGTCGGCCGGCAGGGTCACCATCAGCTCCATGTAGCGCGGCACGTCCGCCTCCACTTCGGCGGGCACGGTCATCGGCAGGTCGCTCATGCCGGAGGTCACCAGCCGCAGATACGGGAACTGGTCGGTGGCCGGCACCACGTGCACGTCGATGTGCACCAGGTCGGAGATGATCTCGTGGAAGACACCGGACACCGGGCCCAGATGGCGCTCGATGTGCGCGCCGATCGCCTCGATGTGTTCTTCGCCCTGCGCCGGCGTGAAATCCTTCTGGCGGCTGTGCACCAGGATCGGGCTGCCGCCCGGGCTGACGTCGTCGAATGCGTTGCTCATGTCCTGCTCCCTGGATGAGGCCACGGACCGGAGAGCAGTGCATCCCCCGGCACGCGCGGCGGTGCGTTCCCTGTCATCGGCAGGACGCGGCGGGAACGGGCCGCGCCCCCTGTCACCGCGCCGGGCTCAGCCCTGGCGCGTGCGCAGCTTTTCCAGCACGCCGTCCAGGGTGTCCAGGTCGGTGTAGTGGATGATCAGCTTGCCCTTGCCGCCGCGACCATGGTTGATCGCCACCTTGGCCCCCAGGGCTTCGGACAGCTCGGTTTCCAGCGAGGCGATGTCGGCCTGCTGCACCTTCGGCGTGGCCACCGGGCGGTTGCTCGGCACCTTGCCGGCAGCGAAAGCCTGCGCACGGCGCTCGACCTCGCGCACCGACCAGCCTTCATCGGCCGCTTCCTGCGCCAGCTTGCCGGCCAGCTCGGGGGCCAGGGTCAGCAGCGCGCGGGCGTGGCCCATTTCCAGGCGGCGGGTTTCCAGCAGTAGGCGGATCGCCACCGGCAGCTCCAGCAGGCGCAGCAGGTTGGACACCGCCGCGCGCGAGCGGCCGACGGCCTCGGCGGCCTCGGCATGGGTCAGGGTGAACTCGCTGATCAGGCGCTGCAGCGCCTCGGCTTCTTCCAGCGGGTTGAGGTCTTCGCGCTGGATGTTCTCGATCAGCGCCATCGCGATGACGGTGCGGTCTTCCAGCTCGCGCACCACCACCGGCACTTCGTCCAGGCCGGCCAGCTGCGATGCGCGCCAGCGGCGTTCGCCGGCAACGATTTCGTAGTTGCCCGCCGGCAGCTGGCGCACCAGGATCGGCTGGATCACGCCCTGCGACTTGATCGAGTCGGCCAGCTCGGAGAGCTTGCCCTCGTCCATCTCGCGACGCGGCTGGTACTTGCCCGGCTGCAGCTGGCCCACGGCCAGCTTGCGCAGCACTTCACCCGGCAGCGGCTCGATCACCGCGGTGGTGGCCTGCACCTGGCTGACCGCACCCTTGGGACCCAGCAGGGCATCCAGGCCACGGCCGAGGCCTCGCTTCTTGGCTGCCGGCTTGCTGCTGGTCATCAGACGGTCTCCACGGCCTTGGCGGCCTTGTTGCGTTCGTTGTTGCGGCGGATGATCTCGCCGGCCAGGCCCAGGTAGGCCACGCCACCGCGCGAGGCGCGGTCGTAGCCGACGATGCTCTGACCATGGCTGGGCGCCTCGGCCAGGCGCACGTTGCGCGGCACGATGGTGCGGAACACGCGGTCGCCGAAGTGCTCGGTGAGCTCGGCCGAGACCGCGTTGGCCAGGTTGTTGCGCACATCGAACATGGTGCGCAGCACGCCTTCGATCTCCAGCGCCGGGTTCAGGCTGGTGCGCAGCGCCTCGATGGTCTCCACCAGCGCGCTCAGGCCTTCCAGCGCGTAGTACTCGCACTGCATCGGCACGATCACCGAGTCGGCGGCGGCCAGCGCGTTGAGCGTCAGCAGCGACAGCGCCGGCGGGCAGTCGATCAGGATGTAGTCGTACTCGTCGCGGATCGGCGCCAGCGCGCGCTTGAGGCGCTGCTCGCGCTCGCTCTGGCCCATCAGCTGGATCTCGGCGGCGGTCAGGTCGATGTTGCCGGGCAGCAGGTCATAGCCTTCGGCGGTCTGCACGCGTACATCGACGGCGCTGGACTCGCCCAGCAGCAGATCGTAGGTGGAGGAGACCAGCTCACGCTTGTCCACGCCACTGCCCATGGTCGCGTTGCCCTGCGAATCCAGGTCGACCAACAGCACGCGCTTGGGTGCGTTGGCCAAGGAAGCGGCCAGGTTGACGGCGGTCGTGGTCTTGCCGACGCCACCCTTCTGGTTGGCGATGGCGATGATGCGGGCCATGCGGGTGTGCCTCGTCGACGTGTGCTGGGACCGGTCATTATGCGTACAACCGGCCCCTTGCGGAAATCGTGAATCGCCAACCCGTTGTTCCACAAGGGGCTGGCGGCGGGAATCAGGGACCTGTAACGGTAACCAGATGGCGTTCGCCGGCCAGGCCAGGCACGCTCAGCGGGGTCACCTCACGCACCTGCCAGCCATCCGGCAGGTCCGCGATCTCTTCATGCGGGTAGACGCCCTTCATGGCCAGCAGTACGCCGCCGGGGCGCAGCAGGTGGCCACCGACGCGGACGATCCCCGCCAGGGTGTCCATCGCGCGCGCGGTCAGCTGGTCGTAGCGGCCGGCCTCGTCCAGCGCCTCGGCGCGCGATTCGGCCACGCGGGCGTTGTCCAGGCCGAGCTGGCGCACGGCCTCGCGCATGAAGCGCGCCTTCTTGCCGTTGCTTTCCACCAGGGTGACCTGCAGGCCCGGGCAGGCGATCGCCAGCGGGATGCCGGGCAAGCCGGGACCGGTACCGAGATCGGCCAGGCTGCCATCAGCCACGAACGGCTGCATCGCCAGCGAGTCGAGCAGGTGGCGGGTGACCATCTCCTGCGGATCGCGGATGGCGGTGAGGTTGTAGGTGCCGTTCCAGCGGTGCAGCAGGGCCAGGTAGCGCAGCAGCGGCGGCGCCAGCGCGGCGTCCAGGCCCATGCTGGCCAGGCCCTGTTCCAGCGTGGCAGCCACGCTGGCGGGAAGTGGGTGTTCGCTCATGCCGACATTATCGCCGGTTTTGCGCGCTGATTCCCCGCTTCAGTGTGGATACCAGGCCAATGCCGCACGGAACTGGCCGGTGGCCTGCCATTCGTGCAGGTGCCAGCGCGCGGCTTCGCCCAGTTCCGGGTCGCACCAGCGCAGGTGCAGGGCGCCATCGGCCCCCGGCGCCAGCTGCAGGCGGTGCAGGCCGAACGAGATGCCCTGCCCGTGCGCCTTCAGCATCGCTTCCTTGGCACACCACACGCGGAAGAACCAGTGCTCGCGCCCGGCCTCGTCCAGGCTTTCCAGCCAGGCCACTTCCTGGGGGTGGAAGAAACGCTGCACGATCTCCAGCAGGCGGGCCCGCGGCCGCAGCAGCTCCAGATCCACGCCCAGCCGCACGCCTTCGCCCAGCGCCACCAGCAGCACCTCGCCGCTGTGGCTCCAGCCGGTGCCGTAGTGGGCCAGCGCACCGCTCAGCTCCGGCCGGCCCTTGTCATCACGTACCAGTGGCAGCGTGTCCGGGTCGGCGCCCAGCGCCTGCGCCAGCACCTGCCGCGCCTGCGGTTCGCCGCGCTGGCCCGGCACGTGTGGGCGCCGCCAGACCGTCACCGGGCCGAAGCGCCACGGGCCGTCGAGGGTGGCTGGCAGGCTCATCCGCACGCGCCCATCACGCAATTCCACGACGGGTTCACGGCCGTGCGCGTCAACTGGTCACAGTTCCCCACCGGAGGTTCGATCATGGGCATCATCATCTGGCTGATCGTCGGCGGCATCGTAGGCTGGCTGGCCAGCATCATCATGAAGCGCGATGCCCAGCAGGGCATCATCCTCAACATCGTGGTCGGCATCGTCGGCGCGCTGATTTCCGGCTGGCTGTTCGGCGGCGGCATCAACGAAGCGATCACCATCCGCACCTTCCTGTTCTCGCTGATCGGTGCGGTGATCCTGCTGGCGATCGTCAACCTGTTCACCCGCAAGAGCATACGGTGATCTGAGGGTAGTGCCGGCCGCTGGCCGGCAGATGTTTCAGAACGGGCCCGGCAATCGCCGGGCCCCGTTCGTTCAACCCAACTGCACCCATGCCGGCGCGTGGTCACTCGGCCGTTCCCAGGTACGCGGCTCGCGGTCGATGCCCGAGGCCACCGCGCTGCCCTTCAGCGCGTCGGAGACCAGGGTCAGGTCGATGCGCAGGCCCAGGTTGCGGCGGAAGCCCGCGGCACGGTAATCCCACCAGCTGAAGGTGCCCGCCTCGTCATTGTGCAGGCGGAAGCCATCGTGCAGGCCCAGCTGCAGCAGCTTGTTGAGCGCGCCGCGCTCGGCAGTGGAGGTCAGGATGTGGTTGTCGTTCCACACCTCCGGGTCGTGCACATCGCGCGCGTCCGGGGCGATGTTGAAGTCACCCATCACGATCAGCTTCGGGTGGCGCTGCAGCTCCTGCGCGATCCAGGCATGCACCGCTTCCAGCCAGCGCAGCTTGTAGTCGTACTTGTCGGTGCCGATGTCCTGGCCGTTGACCACGTACAGGTTGATCACCCGCAGGTCGCCGAAGGTACCGGCGATGACACGCTTCTGCTCGTCCTCGAAGCCGGGAATGCCGATCTGCACGTCCTGCGCCGGCTCACGCGACAGCAGCGCCACGCCATTGTAGGTCTTCTGGCCGGCGAACACGCTGCGGTAGCCCGCGGCGATCAGCGCCGAATCGGGGAACTTGTGGTCCTCCAGCTTGGTTTCCTGGATGCCGACGATGTCCGGGCCGAACTCCTTGAGCCACTGCTCCAGGTGCGGCAGGCGGACATTGAGCGAATTGACGTTCCACGAGGCGATCTTCATGGGGGCATTCTACCCGGCCCAGGTTTGGTAGACGCCAACCTTGGTTGGCACATGGGGTTCACGCGTGCCAACCAAGGTTGGCACCCACCGGAAGGGGCCGCGCTGGTTGGCACCTACCGGTAGTGCCGGCCGCTGGCCGGCAACCCCATGAACCGTCGGCAAGACCCTGCAGTTGCCGGCCAGCGGCCGGCACTACCGCAAGAGGAACTTCAACAACCCCGCAATCTTCGAATACGGCGGCCGCAGCCGATCGCTGGCGGCCCAGCGCGACTGCCACAGCACCGGCAGCCGCTTGCTCATCGCATCGAACCCGGCCCGCCCGTGGTACGCACCCATGCCGCTGGCGCCCACCCCGCCAAACGGCAGGCCGTCGGCGGCGAAGTGCAGCAGCGTGTCGTTCACCGTCACCCCACCGACCACCACCTGGCCGAGGATGCGCTCCACCGTCGCCGTGTCGTGGCTGAAGGGATACAGCGCCAGCGGGCGGTCTCGGGACAGCACGTCGGCCAGCGCCGTCTCCAGGTCCGGGTAGGCGCGCACCGGCAGGATAGGCCCGAAGATCTCCTCGCGCATCAGGTCCAGGTCGTCCGGCGGGTCCAGCACCACGGTCGGCACCAGCAGACGCTCGCGGTCGGCGCGCGCCTCATCCACCTGCGCCAACGGAATCACCGGCACGCCGCGTTCGCGCGCCTGCGCCAGATAGCCCTGCAGGCGCCGGTACTGGCCTTCGTTGATGATGCGCGTGTAGTCGTCGGCGCTGCTGAAATCGCCGTAGCGCTCGCGTACCTGCTGCTGCAACGCCTGGACGAACTCGCGCTGGCGCGCGGTGTCGATCAGCACGTAATCCGGCGCGATGCAGGTCTGCCCTGCGTTGAACCACTTGCCGGTGGCCAGCCGCGCAGCGGCCTTCTCCAGCGGAAAATCGCGGCAGACGATGGCCGGCGACTTGCCGCCCAGCTCCAGCGTGACCGGCACCAGATGCTCGGCGGCGGCCGCCATCACCTTGCGGCCAACCGCCGTCGAGCCGGTGAACAGCAGATGGTCCAGCGGCAGCGAGGACACCGCCGCGGCCACATCCGCCCCACCCTGCACCACCGCCACGCGATCGGGCGGGAACACACTGGCCAGCAGATCGGCCAGGAACGCACTGGTGTGCGGCGTGTGTTCCGAGGGCTTGAGTAACACGTGGTTGCCGGCGGCGATGGCGGTGACCAGCGGCACCAGTGCCAGGGTGACCGGGTAGTTCCAGGGCGAGATCACCCCGACCACGCCCAGCGGCGTCGGCCGCAGTTGCGCGCGCGCCGGCCACAGCCGCCAGCCGGCGCCGACGTGCTGCGGCTTCGACCAGCGCCGCAGGTGACGGCGCAGGTGGTCGATGGCCGACAGCACGCTCATGCCATCGGCCAGCTTCGATTCGACGTGGGCGCGATGGCCGAAGTCCTCGGCGATGGCCTGGGCCATTTCGTCCAGACGCGGCTTCAACGCCTCGCGCAGGCGGCGCAGGTCATTCTCGCGCTGGTCCAGCGACGGGCGCTGCGACTGCCACGCGCTGCGCAGGGTGTGCAGGATGGCGGGGAGGTCTGCCGGCGTGGTGGTGGTCATGGGCCGACTATACGGGGTGCAGCACGTCTCGATGGGGTCAGATCCCTTTCGCAGGCGAAAGGGATCTGACCCCAAAAACAGGGAAACAAAAAGGCCGCGGTCTGCACCGCGGCCCCTGAAACCCGGTGGGTGCCGACCGTTGGTCGGCACGCCGGTTATTTGGTGATATCCACGTCCTTGGTCTCGCGCAGGAACAGGCCGCCGATCACCACCGACATCAACGCGATGATGATGGGGTACCACAGGCCGTAGTACAGGTTGCCGGTACCGGCCACCAGCGCGAACGAGATCGCCGGCAGGAAGCCACCGAACCAGCCGTTGCCGATGTGGTACGGCAGCGACATCGAGGTGTAGCGGATGCGGGTCGGGAACAGTTCGACCAGGTAGGCGGCAATCGGGCCGTAGACCATGGTCACGTACAGCACCAGCAGCCACAGCATGAAGATGGTGCCGGCGATGTTGATGCGTGCACCATCGGCCTTGGCCGGGTAGCCGGCGGTGGTCAGGGCGGTCTTCAGTTCCGCACCGAACGCATCGGCCTTGGCCTTGCCGTCTTCCTTGGTCAGGCCAGCGGCTTCATACGAAGTGACGCTGGCACTGCCCACGTTCACCATCGCCAGCGAACCGGCGGCGGCGGGCTGCACGTCGTACGGCACACCGGCCTTGGTCAGCGCGGCGGTGGCCACGTCGCAGGAGCTGGTGAACTTGCGCAGGCCGACCGGATCGAACTGGAACGAGCAGGTGGCCGGATCGGCCACGACCAGGGCCGGCGAGCTGCTGCGGGCTTCTTCGATGGCCGGGTTGGCGAAGTGGGTCAGGCCCTTGAAGATCGGGATGTAGGTGACGGCGGCCAGCAGGCAACCGGCGAGGATGATCTTCTTGCGGCCGATACGGTCGGACAGCCAGCCGAAGAAGATGAAGAACGGCACGCCCAGCGCCAGCGCGGCCGCGATCAGCAGGTAGGAAGTGGTGGCATCGACCTTCAGCATGCTGCTGAGGAAGAACAGCGCGTAGAACTGGCCGCCGTACCAGACCACGGCCTGGCCGGCTGCAGCGCCGAGCAGGACCAGCAGCATCAGCTTCAGGTTGCCGCCCTTCAGGCTGTCACGGAACGGCGTCTTGGAACCCTTGCCCTCGGACTTCATCTGCTGGAACAGCGGCGATTCGCTCAGCTGCAGGCGGATCCACACGGACACGCCCAGCAGCAGGATCGAGACCAGGAACGGAATACGCCAGCCCCAGGCTTCGAAGGCTTCGTTGCCGAGGAAGTAGCGGCAGGCCAGGATGATCAGCAGCGACATGAACAGGCCGAGCGTGGCGGTGCACTGGATGAAGCTGGTGTACAGGCCGCGCTTGTCGTCCGGCGCGTGCTCGGCCACGTAGGTGGCGGCACCGCCGTACTCGCCGCCCATCGCCAGGCCCTGGGCCAGGCGCAGGATGATCAGGATCACCGGTGCGGCGAAACCGATCGAAGCGTAGTTGGGCAGCACGCCGACCAGGAAGGTCGAGATGCCCATGATCAGGATGGTGACCAGGAAGGTGTACTTGCGGCCGATGCGGTCGCCGAGGCTGCCGAAGAAGGCCGCGCCGAACGGACGCACGAAGAAGCCGGCAGCGAACGCCAGCAGGGCGAAGATCATGCCCGTCGTTTCATTGACGCCACTGAAGAACTGCTTGGCGATGATGGCGGCGAGCGAGCCATACAGGAAGAAGTCATACCACTCGAAGACCGTACCGAGGCTCGAGGCGAAGATGACTTTCTTGTGGCCCTTGGTCAGGGTGCCCGCTGGATTGTGCGGGCTTGATGCAGTGCTGGACATGGGACGTTTTCCCTCTGTAGATGCTGGCCTTGGCCGGCACTCAATCTCGGTGGGTGCCGACCTTGGTCGGCACTCAATCTCGGTAGGTGCCGGCCGCTGGCCGGCACGCTCTTAGAAGCTGTACTTCGTGGTGAACTGCAATCGGGTGATGTCACCCTTGTTGCCGTTCTCCACTTCGCGACGGCCGTACATCAGCTCCGCACCGATATCGACCTTGGGCAGCGGCGAATAGAAGATGTTGCCGCGGATGCTCTGCACACTCTTGGTCACCAGCGGGCCGAGGATGCTGTCGTTGTCGTAGTCGCTGCGCGCGTAGATCAGGTTGGTGCGCAGCTTCGGCGAGAACGCATGCCGCCAGCCCACGTAGCCGGCAAGCACGCCGGTCGGGTTGAGCTCGTCGCGGGCCACGTCGTAGGCACTGTCGGCGGTGATGCCCAGGCCGATGTAGCGGGCGATGCCTTCGCCGCCGGTCAGCTGGTAGTGCAGCGAATCGCTGTCGCCCATCACCCACTTGCCGCCCAGGGTCAGGCCGCCGGCCACCTTGTCGGCCTTGGCGCCGGTGGCCTGGTTGTCGACCTTCAGCTGGCGGACGATGCCGCCGACACCGAAGGTGCCCCAGTCGCCCTTCCAGCCATAGCGCATGGTCAGATCAGGCAGGCTGCCACGATCGGAGTTGGCGCTGGCGTTGGTCCAGGCGCCGGTGACCGGGTTGCGGGTACCGGTGAGGGTGGTGGTTTCCGGGTTTTCCAGCGCGACGCTGAAGCCACCCTGGGTGTAGCGCACCTGGGCCTGGCGCACGAAGATCACGCCGTCGGTGGGGCCGACGAAGTCGACCGCTTCCGGCAGTGCGGCCGCGTCCATGAAGTTGGACCAGGTCTGGCCGGCCATCCAGTTGTTCCAGTACATGTAGGCGTGGCGCAGGGTCACACCGTAGGTATTGGTCGCGGTCTGGTTGCCCAGCGAGTTGCCGAAGAAGTCCATCTCGAAGAACGCACCGGCCTTGTTGCCCGATTCGCTCACGTTGTCGATGCCCAGGTTGAAGCGCGAGAACTTGGCGTGGGCGTTGAAATCGGTGCCCGAGCGCTTGCCGCTGCCACCGGCGCCTTCCACCGGGGTCTGGCCCGGCAGGTACAGCGAGCGGCCGGTGGCGTCGTCGGCCAGCTGGCCATCGCTGGTCTGGGTGGCGAGGAAATCGGCCTTGATGAAGCCGCCGATCTTGACCGTGGTGCCCGGCGCGGCGCCCGGGGTGATGGTGGTGACCTGGATCGGCTGCTTGCCCGCCGGCACCGAGGCGACCGGCTTCTGCTCGGCCTGCACCGTGCGGACTTCGGTCACCGCCTGCTGGGTCTGGCTGATCTGGGTCTGTTGTTGTTGCTGCGAAGACAGCAGCAGCTGGACCTGGCGTTCCAGTTCGGCAACGCGTGCTTCCAGCGCTTTCTCTTTGGCGGTCTCAGCGAACGCCATGCCCGGTGCGACCAGGGCGACCAACAGGCAGGCCGCCAAAGGTTTGCGCACGGCTTTCAACGTACGGTGGCTCATGTTGCCCTCTCTCCCAAGTGGCAAGGTGATGCCGCGCGTGGGGCACGGTCGAGCCGAGACTGCGGGGCGATTATGTATAGCGGCTATTCGCCATTGGTCGAACCCGGCCCTGCTGGGCGCTCACTTTCGACCATGGTCTAACCAGAGTGGTGACGCGGCCGGGGGTGGATGGGGCAAACTGAAGGGGATCGGTCGCTGCGATGCTGCGACCGCACATACAAAGTCAACGTGCAAGTGAGGGTGCCATGGCTGATATCTACCCCGTCGATCCGCAGTTCGCCGCCAAGGCACGCATCGACAAGACGTCGTACGAACAGCAGTACCAGGCTTCGGTGACCGACCCGGATGGTTTCTGGGGCAAGGCCGCCGAGCGCCTGGAGTGGATGCGCAAGCCGACGAAGATCAAGAACGTCAGCTACGACCTGTCCGATTTCCACATCAAGTGGTTCGAAGATGGCGAGCTCAATGCCAGCGTGAACTGCCTGGACCGCCAGCTGGAGAAGCGTGGCGACAAGACCGCCCTGCTGTTCGAGCCGGACGGCCCGGACGCACCGGCGCAGCACGTGACCTATCGCGAGCTGTACGAGCGCACCTGCCGCCTCGGCAACGCGCTGCGCAACCTCGGGGTCAAGAAGGGCGATCGGGTCACCATCTACCTGCCGATGATCGTCGACGCCGCCGTGGCCATGCTGGCCTGCGCACGCATCGGTGCGATCCACTCGGTGGTGTTCGGTGGCTTCGCACCGAACTCGATCGCCGACCGCGTCAGCGACTGCCAGAGCAAGCTGATCATCACCGCAGACGAGGGTCTGCGCGGTGGTCGAAAGATTCCGCTGAAGGCCAACGTCGATGCCGCGCTGAAGCTGCCCGGCACGAACACGGTTGAAACCGTGCTGGTAGTGCGCCACACCGGTGGCGCGGTGGACATGCAGGCGCCGCGCGATCGCTGGTTCCACGATGTGGTGGACAGCCAGCCGGCTACCTGCGAACCGGAACGCATGAACGCGGAAGACCCGCTGTTCATCCTCTACACCTCCGGTTCCACCGGCAAGCCGAAGGGCGTGCTGCACACCACCGGCGGCTACCTGCTGTACGCGGCCTACACCCATGAAGCGGTGTTCGATCTGCGCGAGGACGACATCTACTGGTGCACCGCCGACGTCGGCTGGGTCACCGGCCACAGCTACATCGTGTACGGCCCGCTGGCCAACGGCGCGACCTCGCTGATGTTCGAAGGCGTGCCGAACTATCCGGACACCTCGCGCTTCTGGAACGTCATCGACAAGCACAAGGTGACCATCTTCTACACCGCCCCGACCGCCATCCGTGCACTGATGCGCGAAGGCGAGGAGCCGGTGAAGAAGACCTCGCGCGCGTCGCTGCGCCTGCTCGGCAGCGTCGGCGAGCCGATCAACCCGGAAGCCTGGCGCTGGTACTACGAAGCGGTCGGCGACAGCCGCTGCCCGATCGTCGATACCTGGTGGCAGACCGAGACCGGCGGCATCCTGATCTCGCCGCTGGCCGGCGCGATGGACCTCAAGCCGGGCTCGGCCACCCTGCCCTTCTTCGGCGTGCAGCCGGCGCTGGTCAATGCCGATGGCGAGATCCAGGACGGCCCGACCGAGGGCAACCTGATCATCCGTGATTCCTGGCCGGGCCAGATGCGCACGGTGTACGGCGACCATCAGCGCTTCATCGATACGTATTTCCGCACCTACCCGGGCAGCTACTTCACCGGCGACGGTTGCCGCCGCGACGAAGACGGCTACTACTGGATCACCGGCCGCGTCGACGACGTGATCAACGTGTCCGGCCACCGCATCGGCACCGCCGAAGTGGAAAGCGCGCTGGTCTCGCACCCGAAGGTGGCCGAAGCGGCGGTGGTCGGCTTCCCGCACGACGTGAAGGGCCAGGGCATCTACGCCTACGTCACCCTGGTGGCCGAAGAAGCACCGAGCGACGAACTGCAGAAGGAACTGGTCGCCTGGGTGCGCAAGGAGATCGGCCCGATCGCCACGCCGGACCACCTGCAGTGGGCGCCGGGCCTGCCCAAGACCCGTTCGGGCAAGATCATGCGCCGCATCCTGCGCAAGATCGCCGAGAACGCGCCGGACCAGCTCGGCGACACCTCGACCCTGGCCGACCCGTCGGTGGTGGCGTCGCTGGTGGACGAGCGCAAGGTACGCTGACGTACGACCCGGGGTCAGATCCCTTTCCGCCAGGAAAGGGCTCTGGCCCCATAGAGTTTCCCCCACGGTTCCCCCCGACCATGACCACCCTCCTGATTGCCGATGACCACCCGCTGTTCCGCGAAGCCCTGCGTGGGGCGGTGCAGCGGGTCATCCCCGGCGTGCAGCTGTTCGAGGCCGACAGCGTGGAAGCGCTGTATGCGCTGGCCGACCAGCACAACGACGCCGACCTGGTCCTGATGGACCTCAACATGCCCGGTGCGCAGGGTTTCAACGCGCTGGTGCACATGCGCTCGCTGCACCCGCACCTGCCGGTGGTGGTGGTATCCGCGCGCGAAGAAGCCACGGTGATGCGCCGCGCGCTCGACCACGGCGCGCTGGGCTTCATTCCGAAGTCTGCGGATTCGGACACCATCGGCCACGCACTGGGCACCATCCTTGATGGTGAGACCTGGGCGCCGCCGGAAGCGCACAACGTGCCGCCGACCGAGCGCGAGGAACGCGAAGTCGGCCAGCGCCTGCGCGAACTGACCCCGCAGCAGTTCCGCGTGCTGCAGATGCTGGGCGCCGGCCGCTTGAACAAGCAGATCGCCTACGACCTCAACGTCTCCGAAGCGACGATCAAGGCCCACGTCACCGCCATCCTGCGCAAGCTGGGCGTGACCAACCGCACCCAGGCCGTGCTGATGGCCGGCAAGCTGGCGATCGACGACGACGCCATCGTGCTGCCGCCGGAAGAAGACTGAAGGTAGTGCCGGCCGCTGGCCGGCAATCCCCTGAAACGCGCGACATCATCTGAAACCGCACTGGTAGGTGCCAAGCTTGCTTGGCACGCTCTCGGCGTTGCGCATGCCGGCCAGCGGCCGGCACTACCAGGCACCGCTGCGCTCTCGATATAGCCATCGCTATACAAACCAGCCCTGCCTGCGCGTTTCGCTGGAAATGCGCCACGCGCGGATCGCGGTGCTAAGCTTCGCGTCCCCTTGGGGAGTAGCCGGATTCCTTCGCAGGAATCGTCCACGTCAACATACTCGGCCAGTGCGCCGTGGCGTGGACAACCATGATGGTTGGCGAGACCAGCGGCCCGCGCGCGCAACGTCAGGTTGGGCGCGAGCGCAGGCCGTGCGTCCGTCCTAGCCCGACCTCAGCCACCGCCCATGTCCCCCATTTCGATCCTCCTGATCGGCTTTGCCATGTCCACCGATGCCTTCGCCGCTGCCATCGGCAAAGGTGCGGCCATGCGCAAGCCGGTCTTCCGCGACGCACTGCGTGCCGGCATCATCTTCGGCGTCATCGAGGCGATCACGCCCATCATCGGCTGGCTGCTCGGTCGGGCCGCCCTCCAGTACGTCGAAGCCTTCGACCACTGGATCGCGTTCGGCCTGCTCGGCGCGCTGGGCATCCACATGATCTACAACGGCCTGCGCCCGGACAGTGCCGAGGAAGACGAAGACCCCTCGCAGCACCATGGCTTCTGGAAGCTGGCGCTGACCGGTTTCGCCACCAGCATCGACGCGATGGCGGTGGGCATCGGCCTGGCCTTCATGGACGTGCATATCGGCGTGATGGCTGCGGTGATCGGCCTGTGCACGCTGACCATGGTCACCGTCGGCATCATGCTCGGCCGCGTACTGGGCAGCATGGTCGGCAAGCGTGCGGAGATCATCGGTGGCGTGATCCTGGTGATCATCGGTGCGACGATCCTGTACGAACACCTGCACGGCGTGGGGTAACGCACCCGCGATTACGTGGTTGCCGGCCAGCGGCCGGCACTACTGCGCATCGCGCAGCGCGCCCAGGAAGGCGCGCAGCGAGGCGGGCTTGATCGGCTTGGTCAGCACGCGGTAGCCGCGTTCGCGCGCCATCCGTTTCAGCTCGTCGCGGCCATCGGCGGTCAACAGTGCGCCGGGCAGCGGGTAACCGGCTGCCTCGCGCAACGCCACCAGCGCATCCAGGCCGTCCATGCGGTCGTGGAGGTGGTAATCCACCAGCATCACCTGCGGGCGCTCGGCGATCTTTTCCAGCGCCTGGTCAACGGTGGCGGCGGTGATCACCTGCACCTGCCAACGGCCGAGCAGTGCGCGCATGCCGTCGAGGATCTCCTCGTCGTTGTCCACGCACAGCACGCGCAGGCCCGCCAGCGAATCGCTGCGTACCGGTGCGGCCACCGCCTGTACCGGCGTGGCCAGCTCGGTATAACCCGGCAATGGCGCCACCCGCGGCAGGATGATCGAGAACATCGAGCCCTTGCCGACCCGGCTGCGTGCGTTCAACCGATGGTCAAGCAGGCGCGAGATGCGCTGGCAGATCGACAGCCCCAGTCCCAGCCCCTGCTCACCCCAGTCGAACGGCTGCTGGTAGCGGTGGAACTCGTCGAAGATCTGCCGCATGTGGTGCTCGGGAATGCCGGGCCCGGTATCCCACACCTGCAGCTCCACTTCGTCGCCGCGCTGGCGCACGGCCAGCACGATGCGGCCCTGGCGGGTGTAGCGCAGCGCGTTGGCCAGGAAGTTCTGCAGCACGCGGCGCAGCAGGCGGCGGTCACTGCGCACCCACGCCGGGCGCGCGAACAGGTCCAGGCGTAGGCCACGACCAGCGGCGACCGGGGTGTACTGCGCGGCCAGTTCGCGCATCAACGCGCTCACGTCGAACTCGCCGATCACCGGGTGCAGGCCACCGGCATCCAGACGCGATACATCCAGCAGGCCATCGAGCAGTTCTTCGGCCGCGCGCAGCGACGCGTCCACGCGCTCGGCCAGATGCTTCTGCTCGTCACTCACGTGATCACTGTCGCGCAGTGCCGAAGCGAACAGGCGCGCTGCGTTCAGCGGCTGCAGCACGTCGTGGCTGATCGCTGCCAGGAAACGGGTCTTCGACTGCTGCGCGACCTCGGCCTCATGCGAGCGTTCGGCCACACGCTGTTCCAGCGTCTCGTTGGCTTCCAGCAGCGCTTTTTCCGCGTGCTTGTAGTCGGTGATGTCGTTGTAGCTGGTCACGTAGCCGCCACCGGGCAGCGCCTGGCCGCGCATCTCGATCACCTTGCCATCGCTTCGGGTGCGCTCGAACACGTGCGGTGAGCCAGCGCGCATGTAGCCGATGCGGCGATTGATCTGCACCTCGATATCGCCCTCGCCCAGCTCGCCGCGCTCGGCGTTGTAGCGGATCAGGTCGGCCACCGGGCGGCCCACGTAGAGCATGCCGTCGGGGTAGCCGAACATGTCCTGGTAACGTCGGTTCCACGCGGTCAGGCGCATGTCCGGGTCGACCACGCTGACCCCGGCGCTGATGTTCTCCAGCGTGGTCGACAGGATCTCGCGGTTGAAACGCAGCTCCTGCCCCGCTTCGTCCAGCACCGCCACCACTTCACCCAGATCCATGCCCGAGCCACGCAACAGGCTGGTCAGCAACAGGCGTGCCGACGCCGCACCGATCGACGCGGCCAGCAGGCGCTCGGTGAACTGCACCCACGGCCGGTCCGCAGGCGCCGAGGATTGCAGCTCGCGGCCCAGCGACTGCGCCTGCTCGAAGAACGAACGCCGCGCATGGCGCTCGCCAACCACGCGCGAGGCCAGTGCCAGCAGGTCACCCACGTGCACGTGACCAGGCCAGCCACCGGCCACCGACGGGCGCTCGGCATACGGGTCGAGGAAGGGTGCGGCGCGCAGCCGCTCGTCGACGCCGGGCCGCCAGCGCGCGGACACCAGCATCATCGTCGCTGCATTGACCAGCAGCGACCAGAACGTGCCGTGGGTCAGCGGGTCCCAGCCGGTCATGCCGAACAGCTGCTGCGGCCGCAGCCACTCGATGCCGAACGGGCCGTGCTGCACCCAGGCGGCATCGACCCAGCCGGCCATGGTCATCGCCGGCAGCAGCAGGGTGTACAGCCAGGTGGCGAAACCGAGCAGCATGCCCGTCTCGACGCCACGACGGCTGGCGCCTCGCCAGTACAGGCCGCCGATCAGACCGGGCGCGAACTGCGCCACCGCTGCGAACGCCATCAGGCCATACGAGGCCAGCGTGCTGTCGTTGCTGCTGGTGCGGTAGTAGCTGTAGGCCATCAGCGCCAGCAGCAGGATCGCCAGGCGGCGGATCCACAGCACGCGCGAGGCGACGTCGGCGGCCTCCTGGTGGTCACCGCTCCGGCGCAGCAGCACCGGCATCACCAGGTCGTTGCTGACCATGGTGGCCAGCGCGATCGACGACACGATCACCATGCCGGTGGCCGCCGAGAAGCCGCCCACATAGGCGATCAGCGCCAGCGCGTTGCGGCCCTCGGCCAGCGGCAGGGCCAGCACCATCGAGTCGTCGGCGACGCTGCCACCGGTGCCGAACAGGGTCACGCCGGCGGTGGCGATCGGCAGCACCATGCCCGAGATCAGCACCAGGTAGCCGCCGAACATCCAGCGCGCGCGGCGCACATCGCGCACGTCACCGCACTCGACCACGGCCACGTGGAACTGGCGCGGCAGGCAGATGATGGCGAGGAAGCTGAGCAGGGTCTGCGAGATGAAGCCCACCGGCGGCAGGCCGGTGAACAGCGTATGCACCGACTCGACCACCGCGTCGGTGCGGTTGCTCAGCCACAGGTAGGCGAACACGCCCACGGCCAGCATCGCCAACAGTTTGATCACCGATTCGAAGGCGATCGCCAGCATCATGCCGTGATGGTGTTCGGTGGCATCGACCTGGCGGGTACCGAACAGGGTGGCGAACAACGCCATCAGCAGCGCCACGTACAGCGCGGGATCGGTGAAGAAGCCAGTGGGGCCGGTGTTGCCGGTCAGTACCTGCAGGCTCATCGCCACCGCTTTGTACTGCAGGGCCAGGTACGGAATGATGCCGATCAGCGCGATGATCGCCACCAGCGCCGCCAGCCGCCGCGAGCGGCCGAAGCGCGATGAGATGAAGTCGGCGATGGACACCACGTTCTGGCTGCGTGCGATCAGCGCCAGGCGCTCGATGATGCGCCAGCCGAACAACAGCAGCAGCAACGGACCGATATAGATCGGCAGGTAGCCCACGCCGTTGCGCACGGCGGTGCCGACCGCGCCGTAGAAGGTCCACGACGAGCAGTACACGGCCAGTGCCAGGCTGTAGACCACCGGCCGCAGCCACGGCCGGTCGGGGTACATCGGCCGACGGTCACCCCACCACGCCACGCCGAACAGCAGCGCGGCATAGGCAACCGAGACCAGCAGCAGGATCCAGCTGGAGACCACGCGCGCGTTTCCGTCGGAGGAACCCGCAGTGTAGGCCAGGCATGGCCGGGTGTACGGGCTCGTTGGGGGCAACCACCCCCACCAGGGTGGGGGCTTCCGCGGTGCGGGCCACGACCGTTGGTCGTGGCCGGCTTCTTACTGGGCCGGCACGCCCATTTCCTTCAGCAGTTCCGGCGCCGGGTAGACCTTGGCCAGCAGCCAGCGCAGGTAGCGCATGTCCACGTGCACGGCGCGCTTGTAGCGCGGGTCGAACCACCAGCTGGCGCTGACCGATTCCCAGTTGCTGTCGAAGTTCAGGCCGATCAGTTCGCCCTTGGCGTTGAGCACCGGCGAGCCGGAGTTGCCGCCGGTGGTATCCAGGTTGGTCAGGAAGTTGACCGTCTGGGTCTTCAGCGCCGGGTCGGCGGTGCTGCCGAAGTCACCCTTGGCGATCGCGGCCAGCAGCGGCTTGGGCGCATCGAACGGATAGGCGTTGGTGTTCTTCTCGACGATGCCGGCCACGGTGGTCACCGGCGAGTAGGTCACGCCGTCGCGCGGATGCAGCGCCTCGACCTTGCCGTAGCTGATGCGCAGGGTGCGGTTGGCATCCGGGTACACCGCGCGGCCCTGCTTGGCACGCCAGGCGAACAGCGCCTGCATGTAGGCCGGGCGCAGGCGCAGCTGCTCGCCTTCGCGGGTCTTGCTTTCGTTCTCGATGCGCAGCTGCGCGGCCACCAGCGGGCCGGCCACGGTGATCAGCGGATCGGCGGCCAGCGCCTTGCCTTCGCGCGCAGCAGCGAAACGGGACAGGCGCTGTGCCTCCTCACCCAGCTGGGTGCCGGCGTACAGGATATCCAGCGCCGCTGACAGCTGCTCCGGGGTACGGCCGAAGGCCGCGTCGAACTCGGCCACGCGCTGCGCGTCCGGCAGCTGCTGGTAGCGGGTCAGCAGGGTGGTCAGCAGCGCCTTCTCGACCTCCGGCGCGTAGCGGCGCTGGACCTGCTTGAGCACGCCTTCGATCATCGCCTGGTCGCGCTGCTGGAAACCGCTCTCGCGCTGCGCGTCCGGCTTGGCCGATTCGATGCGCAGGCGTTCCAGCAGCAGCGCCGAGCGCAGCAGCTGGCTCTGTGCGGCCATCTGGTCCAGCAGCAGGTCGCGTTCGCCCACCGCCGCGCCCTGCGACAGGTTGGTCAGCAGCGCCTTGATATCGCCCTGGTACTTGCGGTCGGTGGCAGCCAGCATCGCCGTCTCGTCGGCGGCACGCTGGGCCTTGGCGTCGCTGCGCAGCAGGCCTTCCAGCTCACCGGCGGCGCGCTTGCGGTTGTTCTTCAGCGACTGCAGCTGCGAGGCGTAGCGGGTACGCGCCTGCGCGTCCTTGGCGCTGGCGGCCTCGATGGTGTCGATCATCTGCTGGAACACCGATACGCGGCGCGGCAGCACAGTATCGATCTGGCCAGCGAATTCGGCCGCGGTACGGTGGCGATAGGTGATCCCCGGGTAACCGGCCAGCATCGCGTAGTCACCTTCCTTCGGGCCTTCCACCGACATCTGCAGGTGCGCCGGCGCCTGGTAGGGCACGTTGTCCTTGCTGTACGCGGCCGGCTTGCCGTCCTTGCCGACATAGGCGCGCAGCAGGGTGAAGTCGCCGGTGTGGCGCGGCCACATGAAGTTGTCGATTTCATCGCCATAGTTGCCGATCGCACGCGGCGGCGCGTACACCAGGCGCACGTCGCTCAGTTCCAGCTGGGCGATGCGGTAGAAATCGGTGCCGTAGTACATGTTGGCCACCGAGCAGCGCACGCTGCCGTCCTTCTCGCACTCGGCCACGATCTGCTTGCTGGCCGCATCCACGGCATTGAAGTAGGCACGGCCGGTCTTGCCACGCGCCTGCGCCAGCACCTGGTCGGTCACCTTGTCGAAGCCGACGGTGACCAGTACGCGGAAGTCCGGGTTGGCCGGGCGCTCGTCGGCGCGGTCCCTGGCGATGAAGCCACCGTTGATCAGGTCGTGCTCGGGCGAGCTGTTGTACTGGATCACGCCCATCGCCACGTGGTGGTTGGTCAGCAGCAGGCCGTCGCTGGACACGAACGAGCCGGTGCCACCACCGGCACGCACCACCGCGCTCAGCGGCGGCGCAGTGACGTTGGCCAGGTCGGCCGGATTGCCCTTGAAGCCTGCGGCCTGCAGCGGCTTGGCCAGTTCCGGCAGCTGGGTCGGCATCCACATGCCTTCATCGGCGTGGGCACCGGCGGCGAGGGTCAGGCCCAGGGCCAGGGCGGTGGGAAGGGCTTTGCGTGGTGACATGGGCAATCCGGTACGACAGAACAGCCCGGGACCATAGCCGTTGGGGCCGGATGGGGCAACGGCCGATGGTTGGGGGCGTCGTGCACGGTAGTGCCGGCCGCTGGCCGGCAACCCACGCAACTCGGGAGATACGGTGCAGTTGCCGGCCAGCGGCCGGCACTACCGCATCGTTACTTCTCCCGTCGCCAGTTGATCGAACCGCGGTTTTCCACCGTGCTCGATTCCACTTCCACGTCGAAGCCGCGACGCAGCAGGTACTTCAGCGTGATCACCGAACCGGCACCGACCAGCGACACGCCGTAACCGACGTACAGCTTGGGCGAGATGTACTTGCCGACACCGATCACCGAGCCACCCAGCGCGCGCGACTGGCTTACGCCGGCATCGTCCAGGCCCAGCTTGGCGCCCAGCTGCGAGGCCAGCAGGCCACTGCCTGCAGAGAGTGCCGCCGAGGCCGCGTTGACCTGCTGGGTCTGGTCGCTGCTGGCACCGGTCAGGCTGCGTCCCAGCACCAGGTAGGCCAGCGCTTCGGACTGCGACATCGCCGGATCGGACCACACATCGGCACGCGGCTGCTGCGCACGTCCGGTGACGTCGATGCCGGCGGTGACATCACCGACCCGGCGCTCGGCACGGATGTTGACGCGCGGGTCGGACACCGCGTTGTAGTTCCAGGTGAGGTTGCCACGGGTGATGGTCAGGTCCTGCCCATACGCCTTGTAGCGGCCGCTCACTTCCAGCCCACCATTGGCGGTCATCTCGCGGCCGGGCTTGGCCCAGACCTGCATCTTGCCGGTCAGCGCGCCCTTCAGCCCGAAGCCGGTCATCTTCACCTTGTCGCCGAGGCTGACCACCAGATCCATGTCCAGCGGCGAGGTGCGTGACTCTTCCGGGTCGGCCGGATCGAGCACCACCACGTCTTCAGACACCGAGGTGCCGCGGTCCAGCCGCTCGATGTCGATGTCCGCTTCGGGCACGTGCACGGTACCGCGCAGCTCCATCGCCGCCTTGGCCAGGGTGAAGTCGAGGTTGGGATTGGCGACGATGCGCAGTTCACTGGTGTTGGACAGCAGCACGTTCTCGCCGTGGATCTTCAGCTGCAGCGGCTGTGCATCACCGAACCACGACAGGCCACCGTCGACATACAGCGTGCCCTGGCCCGAGTTGGCCTGCGCGGTGATCTTGGCCGAACCGTCGGGCTGGGCGACGAAGCTGCCCTTGCCCTGATCGAAAGTGAGGCCGAGCGCGGGGAATTCGCCCTTGAAGTTGCTCAGCTGCGCATCACCGCCCAGCGACGGCTGGCCACGCGTGCCACGCAGGCTGACGTGGCCTTCGATCAGGCCGGTGGGGCGCACGATGTCCGGCGAGAACAGCTCCAGCCAGTACAGCCGCGACATGTTGAGGTAGAGCTCGCCGTTCAACGGCGCGCTGGCTTCCCAGCCGGTCTGCATCTTCGCATCGACGAAGCCGTTGCCCTGGAAGCCCATGCCCAGGTAGCCCTTGATGCTGGCCGGGGTCATGTCGAGCTTCAGCGAGAACTGGTCATAGCGCACCAGTTCGCCACGGGTGGTATCGCCCACGGTGTTGCGGCTCTCGCCCAGGCGCACGCCGCCTTCCTTCGAGCGCACTTCCACGTGGCCTTCCCAGGCGTTGCCGCGCGGGCGGATCTGCGCGTCCAGGCTGACATCGCCGCGCAGGTAGATGCGACGACCGGACTGCGGCGGCAACCATGGCTGCACCAGCGCCAGCGGCAGCGCATCACTTCGTACCACCAGGCCCTCGCGTGGCCAGTTGGCCTGTGCACACAGTGCACCGCTGCTGGCGGCGGCCAGGCAGGCTTCGCCCAGCGTGTAGCTGCTGCCATTGATCGCGAACGCCGCCGGCGCACGCAGCGACCAGGCATCGCCCTTCACCGGTGCGATGCGCAGCGCGGCCAGCTCGCCACGCCATTGCGCGCCTTGTTGGCGGATACTGCCCTGCAGCTCGACCGCCCCCATCTCGTTGCGGGCCTGCGCCGCCAGGCGCAGGTTGGAGACACTCCCCTGCGCATCCACGTTCAAGCGTTCCAGCAGCATGCCGGCATTGACCTGCTGGCCCTGCACCGCCAGCGTGCCGCTGTCGCCGCGCCACGGCAGGTGGCCCTTGATGCTCACGCTCTCGGCGCCGTAGCCGTCCCAGTTGAGATTGTTGCCAACCAGGTCGGCGGTGATGTCCGGCGCATCGCGCGGGCCCTTCACCTGCACCTGGCCACGCAGGCCACCATCGGCGCCCGGCAACAGGTCGCTCAACTGCAGCGGCTCGAAGCGCGCATCGATGTCGAGGCGGTCACCGACCTTGCCTGAAGCGGTCACCCGGCTGCTGCCCAGCGACAGTTTCAGGTCACCCTGGCCCTGCTCGCCCTGCAGCGCGAACTTGCCCTGTGCGTCGAGGTTGCGCTGGCGCAGCACGCCTTTCAGCGACGGCAGGTCAACCGTGGCTTCCAGCGTACCGGCGGTGCCAGGCGCGGCATTGGCCGGCGGCGGCAGCTGGCGTCCCTTGGAGGCCAGGTTGCCGGACAGGCGACCGTTCCAGCCTGGCACGAAATAGCCGGGGTCGAAGTCCTTCAGCGTGGCCTTGGCGTCCCAGTCCAGCTGCGGCGCCCAGGCCACCTGGCCTTCCACCTGCAGCTGGCCACCCGGGGTCTGCGCCTGCAGCTGGTGGATCGACGCGGCCTGGTCGTTGCCGCGCACGTCGAAGCGCAGCTGCGCCTTCTGCGCGTCACGCTCGACCTCGGCGCGGCCGATCGCGGCCCAGGCCTTCAGGGTACCGGCGAGGCCGAAGCGCGCTTCCTTCAGGGTCACCGGCACCGGTGCGCTGCCGGCGGTGTTCGGATCGGGCGCCGGCACGTAGGTCAGATCGTGTGCGACCACCGAGAAATTGAGCTTCTGCTGGTCTTCCTGGCTGAAATCGGCCGTGCCCTCCAGGCGGGCTTCGCCACCGAGGCCCTTCACCAGCAGCGGCGAGACCTTCAGGACCTGGTCCTGCAACGACACCACCGACGGTGCCAGTTCCAGTTCGTGATCGCCCTGCTTCACCTTGCCACGCAGGTTGGCGTTGCCGCCCTTGCCGGCGGCGGTGAAGTCCAGCGCCAGCGGTGCGATCGCCGAGCTGGCCAACGCCGGTGACAGCAGCGCCAGGTCCAGTTCGTCGCTGCGCACCGTGGCGCTCCAGGTCGGGTCGGTGCGGCCATCGAACACCAGCATCGCGTGCAGCGGCTTCGGCGCACGCCCGGCCACCGCCACTTCCATGTGCGACAGGTCACCGCGTGCCACCAGCCCCACCGTCGCTGCGGTACGGCCACGCGGGGCCGGCAACACTGCGGTGACGGTCACGTCGGTGTCGTAGTCCTTGGCCGGGATGTAGCGGCCCTGGGCGGTGAAATTGCCCATGTCGCTGTCCACGACCAGTTTGTGCGCCTGGAACTCGCCGTTGGCGATCTCGATGCCACCACGCACACGGCTGATGTCGATCACCGGCTCGTTGGCCTGGCTGATGCGGAAGCCGTCGATGGCAATGGCATCGGCCTGGATCGCCAGCGGCATTTCGATCTGCGGCAGCGAATCGGGCCACGACGGCAGCTTGAACGGCTCGTCACTCTTGGCCAGGTTCAACGTCGCGTTGGTCAGCTCCAGCTTGTCCAGCAGCAGCTTGCGGCCCAGCAGCGGGCGCAGGTCCGGCTCCAGATGGGCACGCTCGGCGTGGAAATGGATGTCGTCGTAGCGGAAGTCGACGTTGTACAGGGTCAGCGGACCGGCCACCGGGCCGTCCACCTTGTCCCAGGTGAAGCTGGCGCCCACGGGCAGCCGCGCCACCACCTGTGCCAGCAGCACGTCGCGGCCGGCCACGGTCTGCAGCAGCCAGTACACCGCCAGCAGGGCCAGCAGCACCAGGCCGATCACGCCGGCGCCGGACCATGCCCAGAAGCGGCGGCGACGATAGAAGCGCACGCGCGGCGGCGGCGTATTCGGGGTCGGAGTCGGTGCGGGCGTGCTCACAGGTCCGCTCCGATGTTCAGGTACAGCTGGAACTGCGAATCCGGGTTGTTCAGGCCGTGCGCCACGTCGATGCGCACCGGGCCCACCGGCGATTTCCAGCGCACGCCGAAGCCAACGCCGGTATGCAGGTCGATGGTGTTGTCGAAGGCACTGCCGGTATCGACGAACACCGCCGCGCCCCAGGGGCCGCCATTGAAATAGTGCTCGTACTCGGCCGAGCCGATCACCAGGTTCTTGGCCCCGAGCGCGTACTTGTCCGGTGCCGGGGTCCGCGGACCGACTTCGCGGTAGGCATAGCCACGGATGCTGCGGTCACCGCCGGCGAAGTAGCGCAGGCTGGGCGGCATTGCCACCAGATCGCTGGTCCAGGTGGTGCCGCCTTCGCCACGCAGGATCAGGCGGTTGCTTTCGCCCACCGGGATGTACCAGCGCAGCACGGCATTGGCCTGCACGAAACTGGTGTCCGAGCCGGCACCTTCGACGCCGGCACGCATCGTCGCGGTACCGCTGATGCCCTTGCGCGGGAACATCTCGTCATCGACGTTGACGTAGTCGGCAACCATCTGCGGGTAGACCAGCGTCGACGTGTTGTACACCGCACTGGTGAACTCGGTGCCTGAGGCATAGCGCCAGCGCTCGCGCAGCGCATTGATGGAGGCGATCGCGGTCCAGTGCTCGTTGATCTCGCCGCTGCGGCTGGCAATCAGCTTGAAGTTGCGCAGGTCGATGTAGTCGGTCTGCTCGTCGTACGCGCTGGCGGCGAAGGTGTACCAGCCATCGAGCCAGTTGAACGCCGGGATACGGTAGCTGGTGACCAGGCTCTTGCGCTTCTGCGCATAGTCCAGCTGCGTGTTCATCTTGTGGCCGCGGTTGTTCAGGAACCGCCGCTCGATGCCCCCGCGCACGCCCGGGCCGCTTTCGCTGCCGTAGCTCAGACCGGCGGTATAGATCGTGCGCTTGGCGCGGGTCAGCTTCACGTCCACCGGCACGTCGCCGTTCTCGTCGGCCTCGTCCGGGCGCGGCTGGATGTCGATCACGCTGAAATAGTCCAGCTTGGTCAACGACTGCCGCAGGCGGTCCAGCTTGCCCTCGTGGTAGTAGCTGCCCTGGTCCCAGTACACCAGCGGATCGAACAGCTTGTCGACGAAGTAATCCTGTTCGAAGCGCACCGGGCCCATGTTGTAGCGGCGGCCGCTGTCCCAGGTCAGGTCGATATCGGCGGCATTGTCGGCGCGGGTGATCTGCACCTGGCGCTGGGTGTAGTCGGCGTCGAAGTAGCCGCGCTCGGCCAGGCGGCGTGTAATGGTGATCTTGCTGGCTTCGTACTGGGTATGCACGAAGCGCTGGCCCTTGCGCGGTTTGAACGCGGCCAGGTCGTCCTGCAGGTACTGGTCGTACATCGCCGGGCCGGTGATGTCGATGTGCTCGCGGCGCACGGTGACCGGGGTGCCCTTGTCGACGTGGATCAGCACGCGGACATGCTCGTCCTCGCGCGGCGCCTCGACCTTGATCACCGGGTTGTAGTACCCGAACGGTTCCAGTGCCTGGCGGGTCTGCCGCTCGGCCTGGGACAGCAGGTACTCCAGGCGCGATTCGCCCTGTTCCTTGCCGATCGTGTCGTACAGCGACAGCGATTCCTGGATGTTCTCGATGATTGCGGCGTCGTCGCCCTTGTCCAATCCCTTGATGTCCACCTTGTCGATGGTGCCGCGCGCGTGGACCACGGAGGTGGCGGCCAGCGACAGGACCATCAGCGGCAGGGCGTATTTCTTTGGCTGCATGCGGCACAGCATACCGACCGAAGGTGACGATGCGAAATGCATCACGTCATTCGGGATCGGTTGTTAAGTGGCGGTCAAAATACGCGCCTTTGTGGCGATCATCGCAATCGAAGGCGAGGTTGCCGGCATCGTGCGCGATGCCGGCAATGACCCCGATGGACATCCGCCAGCGGTGATCCGGTAGTGCCGGCCGCTGGCCGGCAACCCACAGATCGATCCGATGCGCGGTGGCAATGCCGGCCAGCGGCCGGCACTACCGGTACGGGCATCAGCTCGACAGATGCTCGATCGCCGCGACCTTGCCCAGGCGCTCGCCCAGCATGGTCAGCAGCGCCAGGCGGTTGCCGCGCAGCGCCGGATCTTCCGCATTGACCATCACGCCGTCGAAGAACGCGTCGACCTGCGGGCGCAGGCGGGCCAGGCGTGCCAGCACAGCCACGTAGTCCTTGTGCTGCAGGCTGGCGCCGGTGTCGTCGATGGCCGCGGTGACGGCTTCAGCCAGCGCGCGCTCGGCGTCTTCCTGCAGCAGCGCCGGGTCGATCTGGGCCGGAATGTCGCCTTCGGCCTTGCGGAGGATGTTGCGGATGCGCTTGTTGGCCGCAGCCAGCGCCTCGGCTTCCGGCAGCGCGGCGAAGGTGCCGATCGCATCCAGGCGGCGGTCGAAGTCGTACAGCGAGGCCGGCTTCAGCTCGGCCACCGCGTTGAAGTGCGTGGCCGGCACGCCCTTGTCGCTGTAGTAGCCCTTCAGGCGGTCGAGGATGAAGTCGTACAGCTCACCGACGTCGGCCTGCACGTTGCGCGCGGCCAGGCCGGCGTTGGCGCTGGCCAGCAGCGCGCGCAGGTCCAGCTCGTAGCCGCTTTCGATGATCGTGCGGGCCAGGCCCAGCGCATTGCGGCGCAGGGCGAACGGGTCCTTGTTGCCGGTCGGCTTCAGGCCTGCGGCGAAACCGCCGGCCAGCGTGTCCACGCGTTCAGCAATGGCCAGCACCTTGCCCAGCGGTGACAGCGCGATGTCGTCACCGCCGAAACGCGGCTGGTAGGCCTCGTCGATGGCCAGCGCCACTTCTTCCGGTTCGCCACCGGCCACGGCGTAGTGGCGGCCAGCGATGCCCTGCAGCTCCGGGAACTCGTTGACCATGCGCGACTGCAGGTCGTTCTTGGCCAGTTCGGCGGCACGCCTGGCCTGCCCGGCGTCGGCACCCACCTGCGGTGCGATCACTTCGGCCAGGGCGGCCACGCGCGCCACCTTGTCGGCCACGCTGCCCAGCTTGGCCTGGTAGGTCACCGTCTTCAGGCCGTCGCCCATCGACACCAGGCCCTGCTTCAGGTCCTCGTCGAAGAAGAACTTGGCATCGGCGAAGCGCGGGCGGATCACGCGCTCGTAGCCCTTGGCCACTTCGGCCACGTCCTTCGATTCGATGTTGGCGATGCCGATGAACTTCTCGGTCAGGGTGCCAGCGGCATCCAGCACCGGGAAGAACTTCTGGTTGATCTCCATCGTCTCGATCAGCGCTTCCTGCGGCACCGCCAGGAACGCGCGTTCGAAGCTGCACAGCACTGCCGACGGCCATTCGACCAGGTTCACCACCTGCTCCAGGTTGTCGTCGGTGATGCGGGCGCTGCCACCGGCCTTGGCCGCAGCGGCCTCCACCTCGGCAACGATGCGCGCACGGCGTTCGCTCGGGTCGACCAGCACGAAGGCGGCACGCAGGGCTTCAACATAATCCTGCGGCTGGGCCAGCGACACCGCCTGGTCGTGGTGGAAACGATGGCCACGGCTGACGCGACCGGCCTGCAGGCCGAACAGCTCGGCCTCGACCACGTTGGCACCGTGCAGCAGCACCAGCCAGTGGGCCGGGCGCGCGAAGCCCCAGGCGTGGTCACCCCAGCGCATCGGCTTGGGAATCGGCATCGCCGCAATCGCCTCGCGCAGGATCTCCGGCAGCAGGCTGGCGGTGCTCGCGCCCGGGGTCACCGCGCGGTGCACGAAGCGCTCACCCTTGTTGTCGGTGGTCTTTTCCAGCGCGGTCCAGTCGATCCCGGCCTTGGCGGCAAAGCCCTGCAGGGCCTTGGTCGGCTGGCCTTCGGCATCCAGCGCGATGTTCAGGTACGGGCCCAGCACTTCGCTGTGCTGTTCCGGCTGTTCCAGGCCCACGCCCGGCAGCAGCACGGCCAGGCGGCGCGGGGTCGACAGCGGGCGCGCATCGCCCAGCTCGAGTGCGACGCCGCGCTTGCGCAGGCCGTCGACAACGCCATCGAAGAACGCCTGGGCGAGGCCCGGCAACGCCTTGACCGGCAGCTCCTCGGTGCCCAGTTCGATCAGCAGGGGGGACAGTTGGCTCATCGTTTCAATCCTGTGGTGGGGGCGCAGCGCGCGACGCGTCCGGCGCCCCGGAGTAAGGGGGAGAGCGGCCGTCAGGCCTTCTTCGCGCCCGGGAAGCCCAGCTTCTCGCGCTGCTCGTAGTACGCCTTGGCCACCGCCTGGGCCAGCGCGCGCACGCGCAGGATGTAGCGCTGGCGCTCGGTCACGCTGATCGCGCGGCGCGCATCGAGCAGGTTGAAGGTGTGGCTGGCCTTCATCACCTGCTCGTAGGCCGGCAGCGGCAGGTTCACTTCCACCAGCTTCTGCGCTTCGCGTTCGCAGGCGTCGAAACGGTGGAACATCTCTTCCACGTCGGCGTATTCGAAGTTGTAGGTGCTCTGCTCCACCTCGTTCTGGTGGTAGACGTCGCCGTAGGTCACCGGCTGGCCGTCCGGGCCGTAGGTCCAGACCAGGTCGTAGACGTTGTCGCAGTTCTGCAGGTACATGCACAGGCGCTCGAGACCGTAGGTGATCTCGCCCAGCACCGGACGACACTCCAGGCCACCGGCCTGCTGGAAGTAGGTGAACTGGGTCACTTCCATGCCGTTGAGCCAGACTTCCCAGCCCAGGCCCCAGGCGCCCAGCGTCGGCGATTCCCAGTTGTCCTCGACGAAACGCAGGTCGTGCACCAGCGGATCGATGCCCAGTGCCTTCAGCGAATCCAGGTACAGCTGCTGGATGTTGTCCGGCGCCGGCTTCATCGCCACCTGGTACTGGTAGTAGCGCTGCAGGCGGTTCGGGTTCTCGCCGTAGCGGCCGTCGGTCGGGCGCCGCGAGGGCTGCACGTAGGCCGCGTTCCAGCTTTCCGGACCGATCGCACGCAGGAAGGTGGCCGGGTGGAAGGTACCGGCGCCCACCTCCAGGTCGAGCGGCTGGATGAGCACGCAGCCCTGCTGGGCCCAGAACTGGTTCAGGGTCTGGATCAGGCCCTGGAAGGTGATCGGAACGGTCGGGGTCGCGGACATGCGGACGATTCTTGGCCGGCAAAGGGGGTGCGCTAGTATAACGGCCGACCTGCGGGGCATTCCGTACCCGGGAGGAGCAGGCAGATGGAACATCGGCTGCCGGTCGGCACGCCCGGCGAAGCGGGCGGCGTCGCGCTGCCCTGGGGACGGCTGCATTTCGAGCAGATTGCCGCAGCCCTGATTGCCGATGGCCTGGTGGCCGAGCAGGACCGCGAGCGCATGCGCTTTTCCGCGCAGGGCGCGCGCAACGCCAGTGAAGTGCACCCGCTGGTGCTGCTGTCCAACCTCAAGCTGGCCGCCAACGGCGGTGGCGAACTGACCCTGGAGCGCCTCACCGAATGGCTGGCGCAGCGCACCGGCAGCCGCTACCTGCGCATCGACCCGACCCGGGTCGACGTCGCCGCGGTCACCGCGCTGGTCTCCCATGCCTACGCGCGCCGGCATCGCTTCCTGCCGCTGGCAGTGGATGCCGAGCGCGTGCTGGTGGCCACCAGCGAGCCGCTGGTACAGGAATGGCGCCGCGACCTGCAGCACCTGACCCGGCGCCGCATCGAACTGGCGGTGGTCAATCCGCTTGACCTGCACCGCTACACCATGGAGTTCTACGGGGTGACCCGCTCGGTGCGCGGCGCCCGGGGTGACGTGCGCGGCGAAGCCAACACCACCCTGCCCAGCTTCGAGCAGCTGGTAGAGCTGGGCCGCACCGGCGACGTCAATGCCGACGACCAGCACATCGTGCATATCGTCGACTGGCTGCTGCAGTACGCCTATGAACAGCGCGCTTCGGACATCCACCTGGAGCCGCGCCGCGAGATGGGACGCATGCGCTTCCGCATCGACGGCGTGCTGCACAAGGTGTTCGAGGTGCCGCCGGCGGTGATGACCGCCGTGGTCAGCCGCATCAAGGTGCTCGGCCGCATGGACCTGGCCGAGCGCCGGCGCCCGCAGGATGGCCGCATCAAGACCCGTTCGCCGGGCGGCCGCGAGGTCGAGATGCGCCTGTCGACCATGCCCACCGCCTTCGGCGAGAAATGCGTGATGCGCATCTTCGACCCGGATGCCGCCTTCAAGAGCATCGACCAGCTCGGTTTCAGCCCGCAGGAGGCGGCGGGCTGGAATGCGCTGGTGGAGCGTCCGCACGGCATCGTGCTGGTGACCGGCCCGACCGGCTCGGGCAAGACCACCACCCTGTATTCGACGCTGAAGCGCCTAGCCACGCCGGACGTGAACGTGTGCACGGTGGAGGACCCGATCGAGATGATCGCGCCCGAGTTCAACCAGATGCAGGTGCAGACCAACATCGACCTGGATTTCGCCAGCGGCGTGCGCACCCTGCTGCGGCAGGACCCGGACATCATCATGATCGGCGAGATCCGCGACCTGGAAACCGCGCAGATGGCGGTGCAGGCCTCGCTGACCGGCCATCTGGTGCTGTCCACCCTGCATACCAACGACGCGCCCTCGGCGGTCACCCGCCTGCTCGACCTGGGCGTGCCGCACTACCTGCTGGCCAGCACCCTCAACGGCATCCTCGCCCAGCGCCTGGTGCGCACGCTGTGCCCGCACTGCAAGCAGCCGCACAGCCTCGGCGCCGCCGACTGGGCGGTGCTGGCTGATAGCCATGCCGCATATCCAGATGCCGCCACGCCCTGTCGGCCGGTCGGTTGCCTGGAGTGCCGGCGCACCGGATTCCTCGGCCGCATCGGCCTGTATGAGTTGCTGCCATTGGGCTCGCGGCTGCGCGGGCAGATCCGCGCCGACATGGATCTGGCCGGTTTCACCCGTGCCGCGCGGGCTGAAGGGCTGCGAACCCTGCGTCAGGCCGGGCTTGAAAAGGTGGCGCAGGGGCTGACTACAATCGAGGAAGTCCTGTCAGTCCTGCCGCCCCCGGATGAACCCAGCCCCGTTCCTGATCCTTGAAACCGGCCGACCGGTGCCGTCGCTGCGCCGCTACGGGCGCTTTCCGCACTGGATCCGCGTCGCCGCCGGGCTGGAAGAGCACGAGACGGTGGTGGTCGATGTCGAACACGGGGATGCCCTGCCCGACCCGCATGGCTTCGCTGGCGTGCTGGTGACCGGCTCGGCCGCCTTCGTCACCGACCACGCCGAATGGAGTGAGCGCAGCGCCGCATGGCTGCGCCAGACCGCGCACGACGACCTGCCCGTGTTCGGCATCTGCTACGGCCACCAGCTGCTGGCGCACGCGCTGGGTGGCGAGGTGGCCTACAACCCGGCTGGCCGCGAGTCCGGCACGATCGAGCTGGAACTGCAGCCGCAGGCCGCGCAGGACCCGCTGTTCCAGGGTCTGCCGCAGCATTTCGCCGCCCATGCCACCCACCTGCAGACCGTGCTGCGCGCGCCGGAAGGTGCCGAAGTGCTGGCACGTTCGCCGCTGGACGGCTGCCACGCCTTCCGCTGGGGCCGCCAGGCGTGGGGCGTGCAGTTCCATCCGGAATTCGCCACCCACCACATGCGCGGCTACGTGCGCGCCCGCGCCGACTGCATCGGCCGCCACGGCGGCTGCGCCCGCAGCATCGAGCGCGCGGTCAGCGCCGCACCGCTGGCCCGCCAGCTGTTGCGCCGCTTCGTCCGCCAGGCGCGGCTGTCTTCAGCCCAGCCGGTGGCAAAACAGGGATAATCGGCGGCACGGGCAGCCGCCCGGCCCCCTCCTGTCCTTCCCGGATGTCCATGAAAGAGATTCGCAAGCTGCCGGCCTCGGCGGGCGCCCAGTGGTTGCTGGATACGTTCTCCCTGTACCGGCGTGCGCCGCTGCAGCTGGCCCGGATCGGCCTGACCTGGCTGCTGGTGAGCTGGGTGGTGACCCTGCTGTCGACCTTGATTCCCGGCGCCGCCGGCATGGCAGTACAGCTCATGACCCTGGCCATTTCGCCGATCATGTTCGGCGGCATGCTGTATGCCGTGGGCGAGATCGACGAAGGCCGCCCGGGCCTGGCCTCGCACCTGCTGCAGCCGATCCGCGACCACCGCGTCAGCCACCTGCTGGTGCCGCTGGCGATCCAGGTGCTGGCGGTCCTGCTGCTGGGCGCGCTGTTGTTCATGATGATCGGCCGCGAGGGCTTCACCGCCTTCAGCGAGGTCATGACCAAGATGGAAGAGATCAGCCGCAGTGGCCAGCAGATCAAGCCGGATGATGCGGCCGCGCTGGTCGCCAACCTGCCGGCCAAGCGCATCGCGCTGTGGATGCTGCTGGTGTTCCTGAGCGCGGTGGCACTGTCGCTGGCGATGTTCACCCAGCCGGCGCTGGTGGTGTTCGACAAGCAGAGCGGCATGCATGCGCTGCGCCTGAGCCTGCAGGGCTGCATCGAGAACATCGGCGCGATGTTCGTGTTCGCCGTACTCGGCCTGATCGCCGCGTTCTGCATGTACATCCTGTTCGTGATCGTGATCCAGATCGCGATGCTGATCGGTGGCCCGCTGGCCGCCGCCTTCATCGCCCAGCTGGTGCTGACCACGGTGCTGATGCCGCTGTATGTCGGCGCGGTCTACGCCGCATGGAAGCAGATGTTCGTGCACCGCGGCAGCCGCGCCGCACCACCGATCCCGACCACGCCGACCTCGAGCGACGTGTTCCACGCCTGACGGAAAAAGGGGACGGAGGGGATTAAGTCGTTAGCTGCACACACTGGGCATGAACGACTTAATCCCCTCCGTCCCCTTTTTTCTTTCAGGCGGCGGGTTTCTTCACTACCGACGACGGCACCAGCCAGCGTGCGGCGTGGATGCCCAGCTCGTAGAGCAGGCACATCGGGATCGCCAGCATCAGCTGCGAGACCACGTCCGGTGGGGTCAGCACCGCCGCCACCACGAAGATGCCGACGATCGCGTAACCGCGGCCTTCCTTGAACTGCTGCGGCGTCACCCAGCCCAGCAGCACCAGGATCACCATCGCCACCGGCAGCTCGAAACTGCCGCCGAAAGCGAAGAAGATCGCCAGCACGAAATCCAGGTAGGCGTTCGCATCCGGGGTGATCGCGATCACGTCCGGGCTGAAGGTGGTGAGGAAGTGGAACACCGCCGGCAGCACCAGGAAGTAGGCAAAGGCACAGCCGGTGTAGAACAGCAGCACCGAGGACACCAGCAACGGCACCGCCAGGCGCTTCTCGCGCGCATACAGGCCGGGCGCGACGAAGGCCCACAGCTGGTACAGCAGCCACGGCACGGCCACGAACAGGGCCACGAAGAAAGTCAGCTTCAGCGGTGCGAAGAAGGCACCGGCCGGATTGGTGGCGATCATCGTCTGCCCGTTCGGCAGCTGCGAGACCAGCGGTTCGGCCAGTGCGTTGTAGAGCTTCTGGGTAAACGGCAGCAGGCCCAGCAGCACCACGCCCAGTCCCAGCAATGCGCGTACCAGGCGGCCACGCAGTTCCACCAGATGCTCAACCAGCGAGCTTTCGCCGAAATCCTGTTCACTCATGGCTGGCGCTCCGTGCTCTGCGGCGGCGTCGCACCGGCTTCAGGGGGTGTTGCCGGCGCCGGCTCGGGAGCAGCGCTCTCCGGTACGGGCACATCGGCGTCGGGCGCGGTGCTCATGTGCGGCGGAAGATCCGCGGGCGCCGGCGCGCGTACTTCCTGCACCAGGTCATCACCCTGCTGCTGCGCCTGCTGGGCTTCGCGACGGATCGCTTCGCCGCTGGCACGCAGCTGGTTCTCGGTGTCCTGCATGCCCTGGCGCACGTCCTGCATCTGCCGTTTGATCTCTTCGGCCTGCAGTTCGCGTTCCAGTTCCTGTTTCACCGAATCCCACTGATTGCGGGCGCGTCGCACCCACAGGCCAGCGAAGCGGGCCGCCTTGGGCAGGCGCTCGGGACCGAGCACCACCAGGGCGACCACCGCGATCACCAGCAGTTCGCTGAAGCCGATATCAAACACCGCGACCGCTCCGGATCAGCGAGGGGTGCGGTCGTGCTCGTCCTGCGCGGCACGCGAGGCGTCCTGGCTGCGCGACTCGTCGCCCAGCTGCGCGTTCGGCTTGTCCTCGTCGCGCATGCCCTTCTTGAATTCCTTGACCGCCGAACCGAGATCCTTGGCGCCACTGGTCAGGCGCTTGGTGCCGAACACCAGCAGGACGATGGCCAGCACGACCAACCAATGCCAGATGCTGAAACTGCCCATAAAGACGCTCGTTACGTTAGTGATCAGGCTGTCGAGCATAGCGCACCGGGTGTTAGCCGGCGCGCGTGACGAAAGTCAGTTTCCGCCCAGCGTTTCCGTGCGGATCTCGCCGTCGTTGACCGGCTGGAAGCCCTGCTGCTGCGGCGGCGGGTTCTGCGGCACGTTCTGCAGCGGCGCCGTGGTAGCTTCAGCGGGGGCGGCCGGCGCTGCCTGAACAGGCGCCGGAGCTGCCGCCGGGGCCGCTGCCGGGCGCGGCGCGTTGCCACCGTTGCCGTTGCGGTTGTTGCGAGCGGCGTAGGTGGCCTCTTCCAGGCGGTCGCGGAACGCGACCACATCCATCGACGGCGAACCGGCGGCACGGCCTTCAAAGATCATGCGCGGCGTGGTGTTGCTGCCGTAGGCGTCAAGGTTGGCGGCATCATCGATCTGCAGCACCGCACCATCGAGGGCGACGCCCGCAAACAGGCCGCGCGCGCGCGACCAGGACCAGATCTCGGCCTTCAGCTGGCCGTCGGTGGCGGCAGCAGCATTGCGGCCGACCGGACCGGCGGCAACGCCTGCGTCGGCGCCCAGCGTGAACTTGCCGTTGACCAGGTTGTCCAGGCTGCGGTCGTTGCGGAACACCAGCACTACGTCGGAAGACTGCACGCCGGCCTGGAAGCCGATGCTGCCACCGGTCAGCTTGACGAATACCGGGCTGGACCACGCGCCATTGGGCATGCGCACCGACATCAGGCCGTGGCCCCGACGGCCACCAATGACCAGACCGGCCTTGATCGTGTCGGGAATGACGATGACCGCGCGGCCTTCGTCGAGCAACTTGTCCGGAATGCCCTGTTCAGGGATTTCCTGGATTTCAGCCAGCACGCGCACGGCATTGCGCGCACGCTGGTCTTCCTGCGGTCCGGCCATGGCCTGGCTGGACAGCAGGCTGGCGGCGATCAGCAGGGCTTGGATCGGGCGACGCATGGCAGGCTCCAGAAGTCAGTCCATAGGAAGATATAGCAAGTGACTGAAATTAGTAGTGTTGTCATGAATCGCCAATGAGCGCTCCCTGCTCACATAGATGCCCGCTATGCCTGCAATCCGAACCCTGCATCCCGGCGCGGCACCGGATCGGCGACAATGCACCCCATGCTCGACGCACCCGATACCGCCGTGCTGGTGGTCAACCTAGGCACGCCCGAGACGCCGACGGCTCCCGCCGTACGCCGTTACCTGGCTGAATTCCTGTCCGACCCCCGCGTGGTCTCGATCCCGGCACTGCTGTGGCAGCCGTTGCTGCGCGGGCTGATCCTGCCGCTGCGCAGCAGCCGTTCAGCGGCCAAGTACGCCCAGGTCTGGCTGCCGGAGGGCTCACCGCTGATGGTGCATACGCGTCAGCTGGCGCAGGCCATGCAGGCCCTGCTGCCGACCCTGAAAGTGCGCCACGCGATGCGCTACGGCAAACCGGCCCTGGCCAGCGAGCTCGACCGCCTGGCCGCCGAAGGCGCGCGCCGCATCGTGGTGCTGCCGTTGTATCCGCAGTACTCCACCACCACCACCGCCTCGGTCGAAGACCGTGTTGATGCCTGGCAGCGCCGCAATCCTGGCGTCACCGTCAGCCTGGTGCGCGACTATTCGGTCGACCCGGGCTGGGTCGAGGCCGCGGCCGGTTCCATCCAGCGTTACTGGGAACAGCACGGCCGTGGCCAGAAACTGATGTTCTCCTTTCATGGCATTCCGCAGCGCCTGGCTGATGGGGGCGATCCGTATCCGCAGCGCTGCGAAGCCAGCGCACAGGCCATCGCCAACGCGCTGGGCCTGGGCAGGGACGAGTGGCAGATGGGCTACCAGTCGCGCTTCGGCCGCGAGCGCTGGCTGCAGCCGTATGCCGAGCCGAGCCTGTGGGCGCTGGCCGAATCCGGCGTGAAGCAGATCGACGTGGTCTGCCCCGGCTTCGCCACCGACTGTCTGGAAACGCTGGAAGAAGTGGCACTGGGCTTCACCGAAACACTGGCCGAGCGCGGCGCGACGATGCGTTACATCCCCTGCCTCAACGCCGAACCGGAGCACGCACGTGCGCTTGCGCGGCTGGCCGTGGCCTCGCTGGCATGAGTCTGCAACCGTTTGAGCTGGAGGTCGCTGGCGCGCGCGTCGCCGGTCTGCGCAACCACGCCGACGGCCCGCGCGTGCTGGCCCTGCATGGCTGGCTCGACAACGCGGCCAGCTTCGTGCCGCTTGCGCCGCACCTGTCGTCGTTGCAGCTGGTGGCCATCGATCTGCCCGGCCACGGTCACAGCGCACATCTGCCGGCCGGTGCCAGCTACACCACGGCCGCCGCCATCTGCCACGTGCTCGATGTGGCCGATGCACTGGGCTGGGACCGTTTCAGCCTGCTCGGCCATTCAATGGGCGCCGGCATCGCCAGCCTCACCGCCTCGGTCAGTGATCGCGTCGAGCGCCTGGTGGCGATCGAAGCACTCGGCGGCCTGCGTGGTCCCGAGGAAGAAACCGCCAACCGCCTGCGCGAGCATGTGAATGCCACGCGCGCACTGGCACGCAAGCAGCTGCGCGTGTTTCCCGATCTGGCCGCACCCATCCGTGCGCGGATGATGACCAACCAGCTCAGCGAAGGCTGCGCACGCCTGCTGGTCGAGCGTGGCGTGGAACCGGTTGAAGGCGGCTACCGCTGGTGCAGCGATCCACGCCTGATGCTGCCCACCGCGATCCGCCTCAGTGAAGGCCAGATCGACAACCTGCTGCAGGCCATCGCCTGCCCGACACAGGTGATCTATGCCACGCCGGCGCAGTCCTATTATCCCGAGCCGATGCGCAGCGATCGCCTGCAGCACCTGCGTGATGGACGGCTGGCGGTGTTTCCCGGCAATCATCACCTGCACATGGAAGACCCGCAACAGATCGCGGGCGTGATCCTGCACTTCTTCAGCAACGGCAACGCGGGCTGAGCAAAGGTATCCGCGCGCTTCACTCCGCGCGTTTGCGGCCGATACATCAGTTGCGGGCCCCTGCGTCCGCAGCACGCAGGTCCGGTCGGACCTGCGGCGTGTGTCTGGTCCTGCAAGGAAGTCCGCATGCCTGCTCCATCGCACCGTCACCCACAGGATGTGGTCACGGTGCCCCGTCTCCGCGACGTTGATTGCGTCGCATTCCCCGAATTCCCGGTCCCTGCCCTGGCCACGCGCTCATGCGTGCGTCACCGCGTGGCCGCTGTCGTCTGCTGATCCAGGAGTCGCCGATGTCCGCTGCATCCTCCCGTCCCCCCGATACCGTTCGCCTGCCGCATCTGCAGCAGCTCGCTCACCGCGCTGACCGTCGACTGCTGATCGGCAGTGCGGCGTTGGCTATGGCTGGCCTGGTGCTGGCCCTGCGTGGGCCCCACGTACCGGGCGCCGCGTTGGCGGCGGCCGCCGTGCTGCCCGCCCTCTGGCTCGCCGGTCCACAGGCGGGCCGCAGCATCGCCCGCAACGGCCTGGCGTTGCTGCTGTCGCTGCAGTTGGCATTGCTGTGCGCGATCGTCGGCCTGTCGCCAGCGTTGCCGATCGCGTTGCTGCTGGGCGTGCTGCTCAGCCACCGCGATCGCCTGCCGGTATGGCTGGCCGGTGGTGTTGGCACCCTCGCCCTGCTGGTACCGCTGCTGCACGGCGCAGCCGTGGGACCGACGTTGCTGCAGGCCGGCCTGTTCGCCAGCCTGACCGTGTTCCTCGGCCAGGTCGCGCTGCGCCTGCGCCAGCAGACCGAGGCGCTTGGCCACGGCCCGCGCCGCCTGGCGGCACTGGCGCGCGATATCGCTACGGGCACCGATCTGAGCGCACATGCAGATACCGCGGCCTATGCACCCGGTTCGCTGGCCCATGCGCTGGCCGATACCGCCCGCCACGTACAGGCGCAGCGTGGGCGCGAGGCTGAAGCGCATGCCGAGAATGCGCAGATCCGCCAGGCGCTCGATGCCTCGCGCACCGCGATGATGATTGCCGACAACGACCACGTGATCCGTTACGTGAACCGCTCGGTGGTGGCCCTGCTGCGTAACCAGCAGGCAACACTGCGCCAGGCCTTCCCCGACTTCGATGCCGAGCGCCTGGTGGGCAGCAGCATCCACCGCTTCCACGCCAACCCGGACCGCATCCGCGCGATCCTCAACGGCCTGCAGGTCACCCACAACGGCAAGGTGCAGATCGGCCCGGTGCACTTCGCACAGGTGGTCACGCCGGTGTTCGATGCGCAGGGCCTGCGCCTCGGTTTCGCCGTGGAATGGCATGACCGGACGCATGAACTGTCGCTTGAGAACGCAGTGGCCGGCATTGTTGCCGCCGCTGCCGCCGGCGATCTCGACCAGCGTCTGCAGGCGAGCGAAGGTGCGAGCTTCCTGGATGGACTGACCGGTGGCATCAACCAGCTGCTGGATACGCTGGGCGGCACTGTCGACGAGGTGCGGCAGATGCTTTCCGCCTTGGCCAATGGCGATCTGGACCGGCGCATGCACGGCGAGTATCACGGCGCCTTCGCCGCGATCCAGCGCGATGCGAATGCCACGGCCGGCCAGCTGGCGCGCATGGTCGGGCGCATCCAGCAATGTGCGGCCTCGATCAGTACCGCGGCCAGCGAGATCGCCGCCGGCAATGGCGCACTGTCTGAACGCAGTGAACGCCAGGCCGCGCATCTGCAGGAGACTGCTGCATCGATGGAGGAGCTGACCTCCACCGTGCGCCAGAACGCCGCTCATGCCCGTCAGGCCAGTGAGCTGGCGGCGTCTACGCAGAGCGCGGCGAGTGACGGCAACACCGCCATGCAGCGCGTGGTCGATACCATGCAGGCAATTGAAGGTGCATCGAAGCGCATCGGCGATATCACCGGCGTGATCGACGGCATCGCCTTCCAGACCAATATCCTGGCGTTGAACGCAGCGGTGGAAGCCGCCCGCGCCGGCGAGCAGGGCCGTGGCTTCGCCGTGGTGGCCAGCGAAGTGCGCGTTCTGGCGCAGCGGTCAGCCGCCGCCGCGCAGGAGATCAAGAAGCTGATCGACGAAGCCGGACGCCAGGTCGGTGAAGGCGCACAGCTGGTGGCCGACGCTGGTCTGCGCATGCAGGGCATTGCCGGTGGTGTGGAGAACGTCAGTCACCTGATGCGCGAGATCTCGGCGGCCTCGCAGGAGCAGTCGATCGGTATCGAGCAGATCAACCAGACCGTGGTGCAGATGGACCAGGCCACGCAGCAGAACGCGGCATTGGTGGAAGAAGCAACCGCAGCAGCACGCGAGCTGCAGAGCCAGGCCTGGACATTGACCGAAGCGGTCTCGGTCTTCCGCCAGCAGGAACCGCACGAGGTCTCGCGGGCCGCCTGATCCGGGCCTTCAATTCGATCCTGATCAGAACGGCGCCCGCAGGGCGCCGTTTTTTTGCCTGCTTTTGCGTGATGGGTCAGAAAAAGACCGCTTCCAGGCCTTCCGTGGGGCGGTGCCAACCTTGGCTGGCACCGCATCCACGCACGGCATGGATCTGCGGGTAGTGCCGGCCGCTGGCCGGCAACCGCAGCCGCGTGCACTGTCTGGGCCTGCTGCCGGGGTTGGCACCGCTCTTCGCAGGGACAGCCCATCCACGCACGGCGTGGATCTACTGTGGGTCCGCATGCCCTCGGTAGACGCCAACCTTGGTTGGCGCTCTGGCTGCCCGCGGAGAATATCCACACACGGCG